>CAMLOZ010000292.1 GCA_946481625.1 uncultured Haloferula sp.
AGTGGCCGCAAGAACAGAGCGACATCCCCGCCGACCCGAAGGCGGTCTTCGGCAAGCTACCGAACGGGCTGCGCTACATGATCTACCCGAACACCGAACCGCCGGGCCGCGTCTCGCTGCGCCTGCACATCGCCACGGGTTCGCTGATGGAAGCGGATGACCAGCGCGGGCTGGCCCACTTCCTGGAGCACATGGTCTTCAATGGCACCAAGCACTTCACCCCGGACGACCTGATCCCGAAGATGCAACACCTCGGCATCGGCTTCGGCGCGCACGTGAATGCCTACACCTCCTTCGACGAGACGGTCTACATGCTCGATCTGCCGAACCTGACCGATGAAATGCTCGGCCTAGGCTTCACCGTGATGCGCGACTTCGGCGATGGCGCGAAACTGGACGCGGAGGAGATCGAAAAGGAGCGCGGGGTGATCTTGTCCGAAAAGACGACCCGCGACAGCGTGGGCCTGCGCCTGATGCTCCAGCAGTTCCAGGAACTGCTTCCTGGTTCGCTGCTGCCGAAGCGCTTCCCGATCGGCGAGGAGGAAGTGATCAAATCCGCGCCGCGCGAACGCTTCGTGGACTACTACACCCGCTTCTACACGCCCGAGCGCATGACCTTCGTGGTGGTCGGCGATATCGATCCGACGAAGTTCGAGGCGCTGATCAAGGAGAACTTCAGCTCCCTGGCCAACCCGGCGGAACCGGGAGAGAACCCGGACCTCGGCAAGATCACCCCGGCCGAAGGCGTGAAGGCCGCCGTGTTCTCCGACAAGGAGGTGCCCGCCACCTCCCTCGGTTTCACCTCCGTGCAGCCCTTCAGCCCGGTCCCGGACACCCGCACCCGCCGCCTTTCCAAGCTGCCGCTGGAGCTGGCCCACACGGCCATCGCACGCCGCTTCGAGCGGATCGCAAAGACGGATGGCTCGCCCATCACCGGCGGCAGCGCCAGCCGCGAGGAGCTCTTCAACCACGCCGAGATCGGCTCACTGGACGTAGCGGTCGCCGATGACCGCTGGCAGGAGGCCCTGCCCGTGCTGGAGCAGGAATACCGCCGCGTGCTGGAATTCGGCTTCACCGATGCGGAGATCGCAGAGGCCAAGGCGAACACGCTGAATGTGTACCAGCAGGCCGTGAAGACCGCCCCAAGCCGGAGATCGGAAGGCCTGGCCACCGGGATCGCGCGCTCGATCAACGAGGGTTCGGTGTTTTCCACGCCGGAGACGGACCTCGACATCATCAAGGGCGGACTCGACACGGCCACCCCGGAAACCTGCCACGCGGCCTTCCGGGAGTTCTGGGCCGACAAGGGCTTCCACCTGGTGCTGACGACGAAGGTGGAGCCGGAAAATGCCCGGGACACGCTGATCTCTCTCTACGAGGAGTCTCGTAGCAAGGAAGTCGAGGCACCCGAGCAGAAGAAATCGCTTCCCTTCGCCTACACCGACTTCGGTCCGGCGGGAACGGTGAAGACCCGCAAGGAAATCGCCGATCCGGGTCTGGTGCAGTGCATGCTCTCGAACGGATTACGGCTGAACTTCAAGCAGACCGATTTCGAAAAGGGCGGGATCCGCCTGCTGGCGCGCATCGGCTCGGGCAAGCTGACCCAGCCGAAGGACACGCCGGGCTTCGACTTCTTCGCCAGCAGCGTCTTCAATGCGGGCGGCCTCGGGAAACACTCGGTGGACGACCTGCAGCAGATCCTCGCCGGCCGGAATGTCAGCAGCACGCTTTCGATTTCGGACGACGCCTTCACGCTCTCCGGCCGGACCACGCCGGAGGATCTCGAGCTCCAACTTCAGCTGATGTGCGCCCAGATGACCGATCCCGGCTACCGGGAGGAAGCGCTGGTGCAATTCCACAAGGCCATCCCGGAAATCTACCAGCAGATCCGGCACACCGCCGCGGGGGCCCAGGTCGGGATGGAATCCTGGATGCACGGCGAGGATTTCCGCTGGACCATGCCGGACGAGGCGAAGCTGTCTTCCTACACGCTGGAAGATGCCCGCAAGTGGCTCACTCCGGCGCTCACCCGCGGCTACCTCGAACTTAGCATCGTGGGCGACTTCGACGAGAGCACGATGCTGCCGCTGGTGCTGAAAACCTTCGGCGCGCTGGGTCCGCGCGAGACTGAGAAGCCCGCGCTCCCGGCGGCCCGCAAGGTGAAGTTCCCGAAAGCCCCCGCGGAAAAGACCTTCACCTACGACAGCAAGATCCCGCAGGGAACCGCGCTCGTTGTCTGGAAGACCGAGGGACTGCGCAACAACACGAAGCTCTTCCGCCGCCTGAACATCCTGGGGGAAATCCTCAGCGACCGCTTGCGCAAGGAGATCCGCGAGAAGCTCGGCGCTTCCTACAGCCCCAGCGCCGGACCCGGCGGCTCCGAAGGGCTGGAAGGCTACGGCTTCCTCATGGCCGAATCGGTGGGCAAGCCGGAGGACACCAAACGCCTCACCGACGTCGCTGCAACCCTCGCCGCGGAACTCGCCGAGAAGGGCACCGATACCGACGAACTCGACCGCGCCCGCAAGCCGATGCTCGCCCAGATCGAGAAAGCCAAGCGCGACAACACCTACTGGCTGGGGACGGTCCTCTCGCAATCGCAGGAGCTGCCCGAACGCCTCGACCTGATCCGCGGACGCGATGCCGATGTCGCCTCGATCACGCCGAAGGAACTGGGCGAGATCGCGAAGAAGTACCTCGTCGAGAAGAACGCGCTGAAGATCCAGCTCCGCTCGGAAGCGAAGTAAGCCGCTTCCATCAGACGCCCAGTGCTACCGCGTTGGCCGCGGCGTAGTGCTGGGCGTGGCTGAGGCTGATCTTGATCTCGCCGATCCCGTTCGCCTCGGCGAAGGCCTTGCCCGCCCCGCTCAGGACCAGGGCGGGCTCGCCGCTTTCCTTGCGGACGATCTCCATGTCGAGCCAGCCGATTTCCTTTCCGATCCCGGTGCCGAAAGCCTTGGCGACCGCCTCCTTCGCCGCGAAGCGGGCGGCATAGTGGATCTCGGGACGGCGCTGGGCATCGCAGTAGGCACGCTCTCCCGCGGTGAAGATGCGGGTGGCGAAGCGGTCCCCGAACTCGGCCATCGAGGAGCCGATCCGCTCCACTTCCACCACGTCGATGCCGATGCCGATGATGCGCATGGCGGGAGTGCGACGAGAAAAAGGGCAGGTGCCAAGCTGGAAGTCGCGGCGGGATGGAGGATGATGCAGCAATTCCCGGACCCGGCCCGTATCAGGCCGGGTTCACCCGACCTGCAGCATGATCCTGATCCGACTTCCCGCTCTCCTGCCTTTGGTGTTCCTTCCGGTCCTCGCCGGGGAATTCCGCGAGGACCGCTTGCGGGCGATCGACGATGCCATCGGGCAGGCGGTGACGGATGCGCGGGCGCCCGGCGCGGTCTTCCGGATGGAGCGCGAAAACCGAATTTATCAGAAGGCCTACGGCTGGAAGTCGGTGGTGCCGGCGAGGGAGCCGATGACGGAGGACACGATCTTCGACGCCGCCTCCCTCACCAAGGTCGTGGCGACAACATGTGCCATCATGAAGCTCATGGAGGCCGGGAAGCTCGACCTCGATGCCCCCGCCAGCCGCTACCTCCCCGGGTTCACCGGTCACGGCAAGCAGGGCATTACGCTACGCCACTTGCTCACACACAGCTCCGGACTGAAGGCCGGTCTTTCCCCGGATGGCGACTGGAACGGCAAGGCAGCCGCGCTCCTCCAGGCTTGCAACGAGAAGCCGGTCAACGAACCCGGCACCGCCTACCGCTACAGCGACATCAACTTCATCGTTCTCGGCTTCGTCGTCGAGCGGGTGGCCGGCACGGGCTTGGACGACTACTGCGCCAAGGAGATCTTCGCCCCCCTCGGAATGAGGGACACCGGCTTCCGCCCTGCCGCCGACGCGCGGATCGCTCCCACGGAACAACTCCGCGACGGCACGGTCCTGCGCGGCACGGTCCACGATCCCACGGCCCGGCGGATGGGCGGCGTCGCGGGCCATGCGGGACTTTTTTCGACCGCCAGCGATCTCGGCCGCTTCGGGAGCATGATGCTCGGTGGCGGCGAGTTGGACGGCGTGAGGATCTTCCGCACCGAGACCGTTGCCGCGATGACTTCCGTCCAGTCTCCTCCCGGCCTGCCACGGCGCGGATTCGGCTGGGACATCGACTCTCCCTACGCCGGCCCGCGCGGCGACCTTTTCCCGATCGGCAGCTACGGCCATACCGGCTGGACCGGCACCCGCCTCTGGATCGATCCGTTTTCAAAGACGACGGTGATCTTCCTCTCCAACCGGAACCATCCGGACGGCCATGGCAACGTGGTGGGCTTGCAGCGGGAACTGGGCACGCTCGCCGCACAGGCGATTCCCGACTTCAATTTCTCCCATGTCCCCGATGCCTTGCTACCCGATCCGGCGCTCGCCGCGCCTGCTCCCGAGCCGAAGGAAGACGAACCTGTCCTGAATGGGATCGACGTGCTGAAGCGGGACAAATTCCGCCAACTGCGGGGCCGGAAGATCGGCCTGATCACGAATCACACCGGGATCGACCGGCAGAGGAACTCGACCATCGATCTCCTGCATTCGGCACCGGATCTGGAATTGATCGCGCTGTTCAGCCCCGAACACGGCATCCGCGGGGATCTCGATCAGGAGGGAATCGGCGATGGCAAGGATGAGAAGACCGGCTTGCCGGTTTATAGCCTCTACGGCGAGCGCCGCAGTCCCGCACCCGAACAACTGGCGGGCATCGACACGCTGGTCTTCGACATCCAGGACATCGGCTGCCGCTTCTACACCTACATCTCCACGATGGCGAACTGCCTGGAGGCGGCCGGGAAAGCGAAGATCCGCTTCGTCGTGCTCGACCGCGTGAATCCGATCGGCCCGCTGGTGGAGGGCCCCGTGCTGACCTCCGAGCGGAGCTTCGTGGCGGCGCACGAGATTCCATTGCGGCATGGCATGACCGCCGGGGAGCTGGCACGCATGATCAACGCCGAGCGGAAATTCGGCGCGGACCTCGGCGTGATCCGCTGCGAAGGGGGATCGCCGCTGCGGTGGTTCGACCGCTCCGGACTCCCGTGGCAGAACCCCTCCCCCAACATGCGCGGGCCAACCGCCGCGACGCTCTACCCCGGCGTGGGTCTGCTGGAATTCTGCAAGCTCAGCGTGGGCCGTGGCACGGATACTCCCTTTGAAATTCTGGGAGCACCGTACATCGACGAGTTGATGCTTTCGTCCGAGCTCAACCGGGCGGGGTTGCCGGGAGTGCGGTTCGTCCCGGCGCGTTTCACGCCGTCAGGCAGCGTGTTTGCG
>CAMLOZ010000293.1 GCA_946481625.1 uncultured Haloferula sp.
CTGGCCAACGGCGATGGTCGCCGTGCCGGAGACGGCGGTGAAATCGGTGCCGGAGACCGCGCTGCCGCCTGCGGTTTCGTAGCTGAAGGTGACCGCTTGGGTAGCGGGCTGATCGAGCCTCGCGGTAAAGCGGAGCGCGCCGTCGCGCTCGTCGGCGACCGGATTGTCGAGAAGCAGTTGCCTGCCGGGCGAGAAGTCGAGACGGTGGACCCAGTCGCCGGGCTTGAGGTATCCGACGTACGAGGTCGGGCCGCTGACATAGATGCTATTGTCACCCGCCGAGAGATAGTGGCTGCCCAGAAAACCTGCCGGCAGGCCGACCGGCTGGAGCGTGTAGCCGTTGTCGGCAAACTCGAAGCGCCAGAGGCCCGGCACCGGATGGGGAACCCAGCGCGCGAGGGTGCCGTCGCACTCCAGCCACTCGCCGTAGGTCGCGGTGTCCTCGAGGGGATAGACGCCCGTCTTCCCCTTCTTCGCGGGATCCGAGTAACGGATGACGGATTCCTTCCCCTTGCCACTGACAACGGCGAAATTCTTCCCGAAGAAGACGACGTTGTCGTAGGTGCCGGGCAGCGCGGTGATCTTCATTTTCACCACGTCGCTGGTGCTGAAGTCCGGATAGCCCATGCGGTGGATGCGGAAGCGGCCCTTGGCATCGCGGGAGGTGAAGACGATGTCGTTGTCCCGTGCCACGAGTTGCTGGACACGGAGGGTGGTCTCGACCCGCCCCACCTGCTGGAAGGTCTGGCGATCATGAAATTTGATCCCGTCCCAATCCTGTGCGTAAAGGGTGCGGACGATGAGATACTGATCGGTGACCTCGCAGAGGTTGGCCTCGATGTAGCCGACCCAACGGACGGGAACCGAGGGATCGCGATTCACGACGTGGTAGCTGCCGCCGCTGGGCAGGAAGAGGTCGTTGCCCTGCGCGATGCAGCGCATGGAGGAGGTGCCGGCTCCCAGCCCCTTGGGGATGACGCGCTCGCTGTAGTTGCTGCCGTCCTTGTCCCAGAACCTGACCTTCTGCCACTCCTCGCCCTCCTCGCCCCAATCGGTGCGGTAGTAAGTCTTCGCGCTGACGATCATCGTCTCCGTCTCGAGGAAAGGCTCGTGATGATCGAGGGTGCCGTCGAAGGTGTTCAGGATACGGCCCTGCGGCGTCTGGGCGGGGAGGCTGGCGGCGGAAAGGAGCAGGCCAAGGAACAGGCTGGCGAGGCGGGTGCTGCCACGGAGGAGAGGGCAAATCATCGCGGGAGGAATGTTATGAGGGGGAGACAAGTCAAGATTGGCATGATGAAGAATCGGAGAAGACGGGAGGTCCCGGGGATGGAGGGGCCGAGGGAAAATGTCACCGGTTTTTGAAAATCAAGGTTGTTTGAATATGGATTTGTAAAAAAATCCGCCCTTCGGTATTCAAACAGGTGTGGTCGCCCTTAGTCTCTTCCCCTTCGATGCCGTCCTTCCCGCGGGGTGGCCCGCCGTGTATCTGGCGCTGATCGTCCTGGCACCGCTGCTGGTGCTGGGGGTGATCGCCATGGCCCTGCGGTTGAAGCCGTGGCGGCTGCCGGTGCATTCCGCGGTGAATCCCGCAACGCTGCCGAAAGAGACGCAGCGCTACGCCCAGCCATGGCTGGGGCGCTTGGGCTTCCTGGGCTTTGCGGTGCAGGGCTGCACCCGCGCCAGCGACGAGGGAAAGCACGAGACCTACATGTGGCGGCTGGTCCACGGCAATGACCGCTCGGTCGCGCTGGTCAAGGCGAAGGTCCATGCGCCCGAAGACCGTCCGCGTTTGAGTCTCACGCTGCTTTCCTTCCTGCCGGACGGGACCGTGGTGGTGACCGCGGATCGTCCGCTCGCCCCGCGGGTGCCCGTGCATTGGCACGAGTCCCACCGGGTCTTCAAGACGCTGCAAGAGCAGGTGGACTACCATCGCACACGGATGGAGGGCCTCTCTCCAATCCTGCCACCGGCCCTGCCGGAACGCCTCGCGGCGGAGGAGCAGGCGGTGCTCGACAACCTGCTCGCGGGAGGAGGCTTCAAGCCGCTTTCCGCCGGGCAGGCAGGCGCGCAACCGGCGATCGCCGCGCTGCCGAAGCTGGCCTGCCGCCGGTTGGGGGCGCTTTGCACCGGCTCCGCCTACGGTTCCGGACGCCGCAGCGATGTCGCCTCCGTGGTGAAACGCAAGGACGACGAGGAGGAAGCCGCGCCCGTGCCCGAGGGAAGGCGGACTCCGGAGGATATCGTCGAGGACTACCTCCAACGCTACCGCGCACGCACCGACAAGAAGCCGGGCGGTAAGTACTACGCAGGCCGTATCTTGCGCACGGCGATCACCGTGGGCGCGATGTTCTTCATCTTCGGCGCGGGCAATCCCCTGGCGACCGTGCTCACCGCGCTGGGCCTGATGGCGATCCACGAATTCGGCCACTGGATCATGATGAAGCTCTTCGGCTACAAGGGCATGGGCCGGTTCTTCATTCCCTTCCTCAGCCCGCTGGACCGCGGGCGCAAGCTGCATGCGCCCGCATGGCAGCAGCTCGCCGTGGTGCTGGCGGGCCCCCTGCCCGGCCTGATGGCCGGGATGGCGGTGCTGGTGAGCGGTTACTTCATCCCCGCCCTGCCGCCGCTGGCCCCCGAGATCGGCGCGATGGCGGTGCTGCTGAACGCCTTCCACCTGCTGCCCTTCCTGCCTCTCGACGGCGGCAAGGTCGTGGACCTGCTGGTGTTCCGCGACCTACCCTTCCTGCGGCCGCTCTTCACGCTCGCCTCGGCCATCGCGGTGTTCCTCGGTTCCATCTTCATGGGACCGGGCGGACGGGTGTTCCGCTACATCGCGATCTCGATGATGGCAGGTCTGGCTTGGGACATCCGGATGATCAAGGTGGTGCGTGGCGGACGGCGGCTCGGCTGGGCCGATGCGGAGGACGAGGACGAAACACTGCGGCGGATCTTCAAGGGCATCCAGGATGAGGGGAACGAGGAGTTTTTTCGCGACAAGACCTGGCCGCGGCAGATCGAGGTGCTGTTGGGCGAGGTCCTGCGCAAGCGGCCCGGATTCCTGATGCGAATTTGCGGCGGCGCATTGTACGGGGGTGCCTTCGTGCTCCCCTTCGCGCTGGTCGTGGGGGCGCTGGCAGTCACCTGTCTCGGCCTCTTCGGGAACCTGGTCGACGATCTCGTGGCGGGCGAGGAATACCAGAACGACTTTCCGGTGCCGACCGCCGTGATCACCCCCGCCCAACTCGCCCCGGTGGAGAAGGTGCGGGAGCTCACGAACAGCTCGCCGGAGATCGAGCTCGGAGTCCCGCTGCTGCCAGGCGAGAAGCGCAAGAAAGCCGCCGCGGGGATGCCCGCGGAGTTGCTCCCGCTGCTCGACCGTCTGAACTGGCAACACGCGGGCATGGCCTATCACGAGCAACATTTCATCGGTCCGGAGATCCCGATCTGGATGGAAGTGCTGTGCGCGAAGCTGGAAGCCGCGCATCGGAACAAGGCCTATCCCGAGGCACTGCTGCGCGCGGAGACCGTGCTGCACGCCGTGACCTCGATGGAGCCGGCGATGACACAGAGCGACCGCGAGATCTTCCGCGATGCCGAGCTGCGCGCGCTGGGCGTGATCGAGCGGCTCGCGGCGGCGGGCAAGCTGGATGCCACCGCGCTGCAACGCCTCGACAACCGAATCAGCCTGCTCAACAAGGCACCGCTGCCGGAGGTGGAGAACAAGCTTCTCCTCGACGGCTGGGGCGAGGCCCAGGTGATCCGGATGATGGATCTGGCGGAGAAGGCCGAAGATCCCGAGAACAAGAACGACGCGCAGGAGGCCTGGCGCCATGTCTATGACCTCGTCGGCGATGGCTTCGCGAATCTCGGCCACATCGGGAAAAAGCCCGTATGCCTGGCGCTGGCGGCCGAGTGGAAGAAGAGCCGCCGGGTTGGCGTGCTGCCGGAAACCCTCGCGGGGGCGGAAACCATTTCCCCGAAGGAAGCCGAGTACATCGTGGACTTCTGCGACGGCCACAGCCGGATCGCGTGGCGGCGCTTGGTGACGCTCTCGGCTCTGCGGCTGGAAGCGCATCGCTTGAAGAAGGGCAGCCTGCCTCAGATGTGGAAGCACTCGGTGCCCGGCGGCGCGATCGTCGCGCTGGACCAGAACACCGGCCCGGTGCTCCGTCTGAGCGACCGGCGCGGGGAGAGCTTCAAGCTGCCCGCCTGGCTGGCGCAGGCCGGGGCCACGCAGGAGCGGCTCGACTACGATTGCCCGCTCTTCGGCTCCGAGCTGTCGAAGAAGTAAAAGGCATTCCCGCCGGCGGGACCGGCTTCGCAAGCGTTTGACACTCCGGCACGAGGCGAGCTTCATCCGCGCATGCCCGATTGCTTCACCGGCGGTTTTGTTCAGACGAATGGTTATTTGATCCGGACACCCGATGGCGGGCATGTGCTGGTCGATGCACCGCAGGGGGTGGCGGAGTGGCTCGAGATGCGCGGTGTGCGGCCGGTGGCCTTGCTGCTGACGCACCAGCACTACGATCACGTCGAGGATGCGGCGGCGGTGGCGGCGATGGGGGCGAAGGTCTTCGCTTGGGCCCCGTATTCGGCGGCGCTGACCCTGGAGGAGCGGGTGCGGGCGTGGGGGATGCCGATCCATGTGGAGCCGTATGCGGTGGACGAGCTTCTGGAGGGCAGGGATCGACTGGAGATCGGCGGTCTGGTGATGGATCTGGCACACGTGCCGGGACATGCCCCGGACAGCGTGACCTTTCATCACGCGGAGAGCGGCGAATTGTAATCCGGGGACACGCTTTTCGCGGGGTCGATCGGGCGCGCCGATTTGCCGGGAGGAAACATGGGGCAGTTGGTGGATGGTATCCGCGAAAAGCTTTTTGCGTTGCCGGATGAAACGCGGGTTTTTCCGGGTCACGGTCCGCAGACGACAATCGGCGCGGAACGTGCTGGGAATCCTTATGTCGGGGATTGAGACCGGCGTTTCCCAAATATGGCCGCATCGAGCATGAAGCGTCCCTTCGGGCTGCGACTCCCGTTTGAAAGCGCAAAACTCCCGGTGGAGCCGGCTTTCCTGCCGCGAGAAATCCGCTGGAATTCCCGTCCTTCCCCTGCGACTTTGGTAAAGCAGATGGAACATCCGACGTTTATTGCGTAATCCCCATGGCAGACGACCCGCAAACGCCGGTGGAAATCCCGATCCCCGAATCGCTGCGCAAGCAGTTGGGCGAATTCCGCCGCCGACTCTGGCGCGCGAAGATCGCGGAGGCGATCCTGGCGGGCTGCTTCGGGCTTTTGTT
>CAMLOZ010000294.1 GCA_946481625.1 uncultured Haloferula sp.
GGCGGACGGCGGCGCGACCGAGGGATCGACCAGTTTTCTCTGGAGGAAGATCGCCAGTGCCGCGCTGTGCTTGCAATTGACCGTCACCGGACAAGAGCAGACCCCCCTCACCGTCCAATCGTCCCGACCGACCCCGACCACCAGCGAGGTATCGTAGGGTCGCCGGGCGCTGCCTTGGACGGATGCGCTGATGAGCCACTCACCGGCACCGGACAAATCGAGCCAGCCCAGATCCTTGATCGCCGTCCCGCCCGCGTACGACCTGCCGCGCGAGAGCGTCGCCTTGTCGAAAAACCGGGTCCAAGCCCCCGTCACCAGCCAGGCCTTGAACGCGGGCCTGGCCTCGATGTGATCGAGGACCTCTTTCACCATCGCTTCAGCTCGCTACGATATTCACCAGGCGTCCGGGCACCACGATGACCTTGCGCACCGTCTTTCCGCCGAGCTGTTCCTTCACCTTCGCGGTGTTGAGCGCGACCGCTTCAACGGCAGCCTGGTCGGCACTCTTGGCCACGGTGATCTTGTCGCGCAGCTTGCCGTTCACCTGCACGACCAGCTCGATCTCGTCGGTGGCGAGCGCGGCTTCGTCGTGCTGCGGCCACGGCTCGTCCGCGAGCATCGTCGTCCCGCCGAGGCGGGCGTGGATCTCCTCGGTGAGATGCGGCGCATAGGGATTCAACACGTGCAGGAGCAGGCGGAATTCCTTCAGCGGCACCACCTCGGCGGCGGTGAAAGCATTCGTGCACACCATCATTTGTGAGATGCCGGTGTTGAAAGACATCTTGGCGATGTCATCGGTGACCTTCTTGATCGTTTCGTGGACCACCTTGAGCAGTGCCTTGTCGGTGCAGGGGACATCCTGGATCTTCGCGGACTTCACCCATTCACCTGCCTGGTTCTCCTCGAAGGCGACACGCCAGACGCGGGCCAGGAAGCGCGAAACGCCCTCGACTCCTTTCATGCTCCACGGCTTCACCTGTTCCAGCGGACCCATGAACATTTCGTAGAGGCGCAAGGAATCCGCACCGTACTCGCGCACGACGTCGTCCGGGTTTACCACGTTGCCGCGCGACTTGGACATCTTCTGGCCGTCTTCACCCAGGATCATCCCTTGGTTCACCAGTTTCTGGAAAGGTTCGTTGGTCGTCACGTGGCCCAGGTCGTGCAGCACCTTGTGCCAGAAACGAGCGTAGAGCAGGTGAAGTACGGCGTGTTCCGTACCGCCGATATACAGGTCCACCATGCCCGGCTTGGCACCACCGCCGCCCCAGTAGCTCTCGGCCTCCTTCGAGATGAAGCGGTCGCCGTTCCCCGGATCGCAGTAGCGCAGGTAGTACCAGCACGATCCCGCCCACTGAGGCATCGTGTTCGTCTCGCGGATCGCGCCGTCCGGCAGCTCAACCCATTCGCGCGCCTTGCTCAGCAAGGGCTCCGGCGAACCGCTCGGCTTGTAGTCTTCCAGCGGCGGGGCCAGCAAAGGCAGCTCGGCATCCGGCACGGCGTGGTGATTGCCGTCCTTCCACGTCAGCGGGAAAGGTTCGCCCCAGTAGCGCTGGCGGGAGAAGAGCCAGTCGCGCAGCTTGTATTGGATGCGGCGCTTGCCTTGGCCTTTCTCTTCAAGCCACGCGATGATCTTCGCTTTCGCTTCGGCAGTCGGCAGGCCGTCGAGGAAGCCGGAGTTCACCGCGAAGCCGTCCCCCGTCGTGGCCGCTTCAAGGAGCGCCGGCGTCCCGCCGGTGTTTTTCTCGAAATACAGGAACTCCCCCTCCCCCAGAGCCGCTCGCGAGGGATTCCGCTCAATGTATCGCTTCACATTCGCGTGGTGTTCCGCATCCCTCACGATGCGGTCCCAATACTCGCGCTGCCAAAGCTCGCCCTCGCGTCCCAGTTCCTTGTTGATTTCCTTCGAGGTAAAGCTTTTCCACGATTGGAGCAATTTGGCCAAATCCGCCCCTTCTTCCATTCGGAAAAGGACGTGGACATGGTTCGGCATGACCACGAACGCATCGAGATCATACCGGTCCCCGTCAAAGTGACGGAGAGCACCCGCCACGATCTCCGCGACCGAAGGTCGCTTCAAAACACAGGATCCCGCACCCGCGTCGAGCCACTCGTCGATCTTCGAAGAGAAGCGAGAATGGTATTCCTCTTCCCGTTCGGGGGACCACGGCTCGGGGTGCTGTTTGAGCCAGAGTTCGCGCTGGAGTTGCAACTCCTCAAGCTTCTCCACGGGTATGGAATCGGCGAGACGCCACGTTACGAAATAAGTCCGGCCCGGCTGCTGCCAATGGGGAAGTTTGCGACGATGGATCTGGATTTCATCGCCTTCGCTGAGATACGAGGACACCGGCGGGACGCCGGCGCTCCCTGATGAAACCACCTGCACGACCGGCAGCTCGAACTTCTTCGCGAACTCGAAGTCCCGTTCATCATGCGCCGGCACCGCCATGATCGCGCCGGTGCCGTAGCCCATCATCACGTAGTCCGCGATCCACACCGGGATCTGCTCGCCGTTCACGGGATTGACCGCATAGGCTCCCGTGAAGACGCCGGACTTGTCCTTGTTCATGTCGCCGCGCTCCAGATCGGACTTCGCTGCGCAGGCCTTCACGTAGGCCTCAACCGCCTCCCTCTGCCCCGCGGTCGTGATCTCCGCCACATACGGATGCTCCGGTGCCAGCACCATGTAGGTCGCACCGAACAAGGTATCCGGACGCGTCGTGAAAACGGTCACCGTATGGCCATCCAGCTTGAAATCCACCTCCGCGCCTTCGGAACGCCCGATCCAGTTCTTCTGCAGCAGCTTGATCCCCTCCGGCCAATCCAGCGGGTCCAACTCGTCGCTCAGGCGCTGCGCATACTTCGTGATCCGCAGCATCCACTGCCGCAGCGGGCGGCGCTCGACGATGTGGCCCTTGCTGCGCCACTCCTCGACTTCCTCGTTCGCCAGCACCGTGCCCAGGTCCGGCGACCAGTTCACCGGAGCCTCGTGCACGAAAGCCAGGCGCACCGCATCGATCTGCCCGCGGGTCCATCCCTTCGCTTCCAGCTCGGCCACCGGCTTCGCCTTGCCCGCTTCCTCGTCGAAGTACGACGTGTATAGTTGCAGGAAGATCCACTGCGTCCAGCGCACGTAGCCCGGATCGGTCGTCGCGATCTCGCGGTCCCAATCGTAGCCGAAGCCCAGCGACTTCAACTGCCGCTTGAAGGTCGCGATATTCGCCGCCGTGGTGATCGAGGGGTGCTGCCCGGTCTTGATCGCGTACTGCTCCGCCGGCAGGCCGAAGGAATCCCAACCCATCGGGTGCAACACGTTGTGTCCCTGACGCCGCTTCGCCCGGCCGATGATATCGGTGGCGGTGTAGCCTTCCGGGTGCCCCACATGCAGGCCCGAGCCCGAGGGATAGGGGAACATGTCGAGCACGTAGAACTTCGGCTTCGTGCCATCGAAATCCGCATCACCCGGATTCGGCGTGCGGAAGGTCTTCTCCGCGTCCCAGCGCGCCTGCCAGGCGGGCTCGAATACGTCGAAGGGGAATGGTTTGCGGCGGTCGGACATGGCTGGAAGCAATCGCAGTGACAGGGCCGCCGGGGCTCCGGCGGGGCGCGGAACTTGGCGAAAGACACCCCGGGTGAAAAGTGCCAAGTGCGAAGCGAGAAGTTCCAAGCCAAGGATTTAGGCCGCGTTTCCCGGTCCCCCGCCCCTACGCGGTTGACTCCCGGGCTCCTCCCGACCTTCGCTTTCCTCATGAATATCGCGCTGATCTCCGCTTCCTGGCACGCCGATCTCCTCGCCGGTGCCTGCGGCTCCTGCAAGAAGGCGCTGGAGGGAAACACCACCGTCGAATTCACCGTCCCGGGTGCCCTGGAGATCCCGCTCTTCGCGCAAACCCTTGCCGGCAGCGGGAAATACGACGCCATCATCGCCTTCGGCCTCATCGTCGATGGCGGCATTTATCGCCACGAGTTCGTCGCCGATGCCGTCATCTCCGGAATGATGCGCGTCCAGCTCGACACCGGCGTGCCGGTCTTCTCCTGCGTGCTCACGCCCCAGCACTTCGACGAAAGCCCGGAACGCCTCGCCTTCTTCCGCGACCACCTGATCGTGAAAGGGGCCGAAGTCGGCACCGCCTGCCTCAAAATGCTCGCCGCTCTCGCTGCGGCAAAGATCTGACGGGCGCTTACTTCGCCTTCGATTTCTCGATCAACTCGCCGATCGTCTTCACGTAGGCATCCGGACCGCCATCCAGCTCGCCCAGATCGCCGGAGATCTTCTTCCCCTCCGCATCCAGCAGCAGCACGGTCGGGAATCCTCCCATCAGGTACTGCTTCTTCAGCGCCTCGTTCTGCTTTTTCAATTCCGGAGTCAGTTCCTTTTTCTTCGGCAGATCCACCTCCATCAGGATCACGTTCTTCGCCGCGAACTCCTTGAACTCGGGCTTCTGGAACACCGTCTTGTCCAGCTTGATGCACCAGCCGCACCAGTCCGATCCGGTGATGTTGATCAGGATCGGTTTGTTCTCCGCCTTCGCTTTCGCCTTGGCGGCCTCCCAATCGGTCATCCAGCCCTCGCTCCCGGCGAAGGCGAAGGACATGCTGGCGGCAACGGCGGCGAGCGAACGGAAAATCGTTTTCATCGCCGGATAAGACGCTCCGCAAGCCTCCGGTATTCCAGCGAAAAAAACCCCGCCCGGCACAGGAGCCGGACGGGGTCGGGCTGCCATGAACAGCGCCCCTATGAAACCGGTACTCAGTCGAGCGACTTCTTCTCCAGCGCCTCATCGAGGTGCTTCAGGAAAAGATCGGTCTTGGGAAACTCGGACGCGAAGAAGCGGCTGAACTCCTTGCCTTCTGAGTCGAAGAGGATGACCGTCGGGAAGCCCTCGATCTTGTACTTCTCCGCGTAGGGCTGGTTCTTCTCCTTCACCGCCTTGTCGCCGTTCGGGAAATCGAGCTCCACGAGGATGAACTTCTCGCTGGCTTGATCCACGAACTCCTTCTTGGAGAAAACGTTCTTCCGCATCGCGATGCAGGGCGGGCACCAGTCGGAACCGGTGAACTCCACGAGCACGGCCTTCTTCTCCTTCTTCGCCTGCTCGAAGGCCTTGTCGAGATCGGTGGACCATCCTTCCAGCTCCTTGGAAAAAGCGGTGCTAACCATGGCGGCGGTGCCAAGGGCGAAAGAGGCGAGGTAGGTGATGGCTTTCATTACGTGCTTATAGGCGTAGCACGGCCCCGGATTATTGCAAAAATCTTGGC
>CAMLOZ010000295.1 GCA_946481625.1 uncultured Haloferula sp.
CCCAGGCGTAATCGTTCGGACCCGGAACGGTCCCCGTGGACCAGTTCGCGGGATCGGTCCAGCTCCCGGTCGTGCCGGTCCATTGAATGTCGGCCGCCTGCGCGTCGGGAACCAGGGCGCTGCCTGCCAGGATCCCTGCGATACAGCAGGAATGACGCGCCGCCGTGTGAATCAAGGAATGGCGCGTGACGGGATTCTGTTTACGGGTATTCATGGGTTGCTCGTGGAAACACCCGCGATCCATCCCGTCAGGAAACAAAGCTTTACCCTGAAAAAAGGGCATGGCTCGCCCGCAACGGAGGAGATCGAGGGTTTGGGGTTGAAGGGGTTTTGGAAGGCGCAGTCCGCCCTTGGGTGGACGGCAGCGGGGTTCACGTCCGCCCGAACCCAAAAGTTTAGGGGCCAAACCAATTTTTTTTCCGCACAATCCCGGACACGACCCTTCTCCTCTCCCCATCGCAATCGGGTTCGCAACACCTCGGAACCGCCCGGGCATCCGCCCTCTCTCCCCATGACCACGAAACCTGCCGTTATCGCCCCGGTTTCCGTGGGGCGACGCCTCAGAGCCTCCGCGCGGCGCGACCTTCGTCGATCAGCTTCCAGAAGTGCTTGGACTTGGCCAGTTCCTCGTCCTCGCCGATCGGAATCTTCGAGCGGAAGGCGAAATCGGAAAAGGTGCCCTTGTGAAGCACCCGGTGGACGATGACGAAGCCGTCCTTCACTTCAAAGTAGAAGCGCCAGTCCTTCGCGCGGAAGCGGTACAGCGTCCGGCCGTCACGCTCGATCTTGCCGAAACGGTCGTCGCCCAGGTTCTCCAGGTCCTTCTCGGTCACCTTGAACTCGTCGAGGAGCTCGAGCTGCTCCAGCGTGTCGAGACGCGAGATCTCGGCGGCGCTGATTTCGTTGAAGACGATCTGGAACACGGGGAGAGTGGAAAGTTCCGAAGGAAAGGTGCCAAGTGCCAAGTTTTTGAAACGCGAGGGGAAGGGCTTGGACTCAACCGCTTCGCTTCTCTTCCCATGCCGCCGACTCCGGCTAGCCCGACAGGGTTCATTGGATCTCCGATACGGACACCAGCCGAATCTTCGGGAAATACGAGCGCATATACCCCCGGTCTTTGGTCGCAAGCGCATCCGCTTGCTTCGCCGCATGGGCTGCGACGAGAAAGTCCGGAAGGATCGTGGTGCGCGGAGCACCTGCTTGACGATACTTCCGGAAAACCGTTCCGGCAAAAACGGCGGATGACTTCTCCAGATCGCTGAACTGGATCTGCAAGGGAATCCAAGGCTTTGAGACAGGCTTCGTCGGAAGCGAAAAAGGACCGGACCTCCGCCAGGACCACGGGGCTAAGGCGCAAGGCCGCCGTCTCTGCAAGTTGCTGAAGCTTCTCCAACCAGAGAGCTCCCTCGGCCTCGCCCTTGAAGATGGCTAGCAGGACGGAGGTATCGATCGCTACCGCGGTCATTTGCCGGGGATTTCCACGGGACCGCGGAGCGACTCCATCCATTCGTCCACCGAAGCCCCGGAAAGCTCGTTCTTCAGACACCCGAGGACGCCGGCGGCCTGTTTTGAATCTACCACTTTCTTAAGCCGAATCCCGTCAGCGGTCTCGATGAAGTCAACAGTGCCACCGGGCTGGATCCCGAATTTGTCCCGGAGGGCTTTCGGAATGGTCACTTGTCCCTTGGAGGTTACCTGAGCTTTCACGCCCTCACGGTAAGAATTGAAGGTAAGAATATCAATTCTCCCAAACTCTGCCTTCCCTCACTCCGGCACGGCTTCGATCCGGTAGAACTGCCGCTCCGTGCCGCTCGGCGGGGTGTAGGTGACGGTGATGCGCTCGTAGTCCGTGCCGGGGATGTCCTCGCTCTGGATGTCCGTCAGCTCGGGGTCGATGGAGGTCCAGGTGACAAGGTCGCCGGCGGCGAGAACGTGATAGGAGGCACCGGCGGGGACCTTGCGGGCGAGGTAGCTGAGGGTCACGCTGCCGTCGGCAGCGCGGGTCATCGGGGTCTGGATCCGGTCGAAGGCGAGCGGGTTGGTGCCGAAGGCGAACTCGCCGAAGTTGGTGGTGCCGTCGTGTTCGGGGTCGAGGTCGGTGCCGTGCAGGTGCGTGAGACCGGGGAGCCAGGTTTCAAGCCATTGCCGGTAGGGCGGCAGGCCCTCCGTTTCCGCGACGAGCTCGATGATCTCCGGACCCGCCAAGGCGCGGCCGTGGATGCGGAATTGGTCGATGTCGCCGAGGTAGCTGAAAGCCGCGCCGGAGGGGTTCGCGCCCAGGGTGAGGAGCGCGTTGGAGTTCAGGGTGCTGGTGCTGCCGTTCACGCTGCCCTCGAGCACGCCATCGACGTAGATCTTCATCTCCCCGCTCGCTTGCACGCGGGTGATGCCGATGTGGACCCACTGGCCGGTGTTCACCGCGCTGGTGCCGTGCAGCACGACATTGGGCAAGATGCCGCCGGCCCAACCGGTCTGGAAGGAGATGCGGTTCACGCCGTTGCCTTGGGTGCCGCCGATCATGAAGTCCGCCGCGCCGCCCGGACTGTCCGCGCTGGCGATGGCGCGACCCGAGGAAACGGCATTGGTGACTTGGAAGACCTGGGTCGTGCGCATCCAGAAGGAAATGGTGAAGTCGCCGGTCGCCACGTTCGGCAGGGTGACGGCCTCGCCCGAGCCATCGAAGGCAAGCCCGCCGCCGAATTTCCCGGCGATCCAATCGCTTTCCTCCATGCCGGAGAGCGTGCCGTGGTTCTCCTGTGGCGAGCTGTCGGTGGCGGCGGCACCGGTGCCATCGTCGAGCTTGAGCCACGCGAGCAGGCTGTCATCGGAGACGGTGGTGCTGACTTCCGCGGAGGCGAAGTTGCCCTCGCCCCCCGCACCTTGGGCCTTCCCGGCGGGCAGGCTCATCACGACCTCCCCGAATCCATGGGGGGTGAGCGTGACGGTGTAGTCCTGACCGCTACCCGTCAGGTTCCCCGCGCTCGCCCCCGTCACCGAGAAGTCGGAAGCGCTCAGGCCGGTGACGGGCTCGGAGAAATGGATGGTGACCTGGAAAGGGCCTCCCGCTCCGGCGGGCGCCGCGAGGTGCACGCCGGGGGCGGGTGGCAGGGAGAGAATCCAATCGCCGATCACCTGCGCCGCCTGCTCGTCCACGAGGTTCTTCGCGATTGGTGGCATCTTCAGGGTCCCCGTGGTGCCATGACGGACCTTGAGGATCGAGCGGGCGAGGTCGCCGGGCACGACCACGCGGTCGCCCGGATCGAAGTACGGCACCTCTAGCTCCCCGCGGATCAAACCTTGGGCGGGCAGCGGCGTGGTGAAGCGGGCATCGAAGAAGGCCCGCACGCCGCCGGGGCGGTGGCACTGCGCGCAATTCGAATCGAGATAGGAGCGCACCCGTTCCTCCAGGCTCGCGGAAGTATCCGCGACGTGCTTCGCCTTCAGGAACCACGGGAGTTGGCCGGGATTGTAGGCGGAGTCGAACCAGCCGAGCGCCCCCAGCGTTTCGAGCTGGTTCGCGGTGCGGCCCGTCCGGTCGTAAGCGAGATCGCCGTTGAGCTGGTGCGTCTTCAGGCCGAGCACGTGGCCCGCATTGCCATTGTGGCAGATCCGGCAGTCGGTGCTGCTGGGGTAGTCCCAGGTCTGCTCGTGCGTGCCGCCGCCCGCCTCGGTGATCGTGATCGGCTCGCTCAAGCCGCCGGACAGAAGCTCGGCATCGCTGCCGTCCGGCAACCAGCGGTAGGTCACGCCGTAGGGCTCGCCGGCCGATGGCATCACGATGAAGCGCGTCTCCAGCCGGCGGTGGACGCCGGGGTTGTTCTCATCCGTTGCGAGCTCGAAGTGCTTGATGAAGACGGTGCCCGCCGGGAACGACCAGTCGCCGTTCGGTGCGAAGCCGATCTTCTCTTCCGGCGTGTCGTGGGTGCCGTCGTTCGGCAGGGCGATCCAGCGTTTCTTCGCCGCGGCATCCGACCACAGCGGCGCGTTCACGGTGTAGGGGAAGACCCCCGGCGCGGGCGTGAGCGTGGCGAGATCCGAGAACGCTCCCGTTTCGGAAAGCAGCGCGGGCGGCTCCGTGACGACGACCGTGGGCTGCCATGTGCCCGCGTAGAGAAACTGTGAAGGCGTCAGCGCGACATTCGCGATGCGAACTTCATCGAACTCCGCGTCGTTCGCGTGGTCGGCCGGGCTGCCGTTGTACATCCCGCGGCCGATGCTCCACACGCCCGACTGGAGGTTGCCCAGGTAGCCCGTCGCCTGGCCGAGCTGCGTGTAGCTGCCGTTCTCGTAGGAGTACACGGTCAGCGTGCCATCGCTCACCTTGCCGACGATCGCGAGGTGGTACCAGCGGTCGGCGAGGAACTCGGTCCGGTCGATCACATGGATCGGCACGGAGGTCCACTCGCCGCTGGCGGGATCGACGGTGCGCACGTTGAGGAAGAGGTCGCCGTTCTGTAGCGAGACCTGCGTGTTGCCCTGCGGGCTGCTACGGCCCCAGCGCATCAGGCGGAAAGGTTGGATCGGCGGGCCGGATTCGTTGTCGATCGGCGCATTGCCGGTGGTGCCGTCGAGACCGAGGAAGCATTGGTAGCTGCCGCTGGTGAGCGAGCCTTCGGCGGGCTTGAAGCTCAGTTCGACGGTGAAGTCATCCAGCTTGCCGAACTTGTCGGGCATCGCGAGGCCGCCGCCGCCGTTTCCGGGGTAGCCGTCGCCATCGCCGCCCGCGCGGGTGCGGATGCCGGCGGTGTTGCCCGCCGTGCCGGCCGGCGTGAGGCCGTTCGGGGCGGAGTAGATGACGTTCGCGCTGGTACTATTGTCATCGTAGACGGTCATCGCGAGGCCGTTGTCGATGACGTCGGCGCTGCGGTCGCCCGGGTTGTCCGAGAGGTAGCCGGAACTGTTCGCGGCGTCCTGATCCTCGAACCGGTACCACACCGGGTTCGTGGTGGCAGGCGGCTCGACCGCGAGCTTCATGAAGCGCCCGCGTGTGGTGGTGCCGTTGATCTTGATGAAGACCGGCTCGCCCGCATGGTCGCGGCCGATGGTCGAGGTGCCGCTGTAGACGCTGCCGCTGGGCATGTCCGTGAGGATCGTGCCGGTCGCGACGCCATTGTCGTAGTCGAAGGAACGGATCCGCCCGCTCACGTTGTCCACCGTGAGGAACTTGCCCTCCAGCGAGGGATGCGCCGCGCCACGGTAGACGAAGCCGCCGACCACGCAGCCATCCGGACCGGCGGCATG
>CAMLOZ010000296.1 GCA_946481625.1 uncultured Haloferula sp.
CGACGCCCCGGTTGCCGACGCCGCCGATGGCGATCCGTATGCAGAACTGGAGGCGGACGTGATGAAGTGGCGCGAGCTTGCGGTGCGCACCGCCGCCGATCTGGACAATTTCCGCAAGCGCTCCGCCCGCGAACGCGAGGACGCGATCCGCTACGCCAACCAAGGCTTGCTGGAAGACCTGCTGCCGGTCATCGACAATTTCGAGATGGGGATGCAGGCCGCGGCCCAGGACAAGTCGTCGATGATCTACATCGGCATGGACATGGTCCGCCGCCAGTTGAACGACTTCCTTTCCGCCCAGGGCGTCACCGAGATCCCGGCGGAAGGCAAATCCTTCGATCCGAACCTCCACGAAGCCGTCTCGCAGGAGGCCGCACCCGGTGTGGAGGACGGCACGGTGCTGCGCGTCCACCGCCGCGGCTTCATGCTGCGCGACCGCCTGCTGCGCCCGGCCACCGTGGTGGTGGCGAAGGCCAACGAGAAGGAAGGCTGATCATGGCGTCGAAGCGAGATTACTACGAGATCCTCGGCGTCTCCCGCGATGCGAGTCCGGAGGAGATCAAGAAGGCCTACCGCAAGCTCGCGGTGAAGTTCCACCCGGACAAGAACCCGGGCGATCACGAGGCGGAGGACAAGTTCAAGGAGCTCGGCGAGGCCTATGAAGCCTTGAGCGATCCCGACAAGCGCGCGGCCTACGACCGCTACGGGCACCAGGCATTTGCCGGCGGTGGCGGTGGCGGAGGTTTCCATGATCCGATGGACCTCTTCTCGCAGGTCTTCGGTAGCGCTTTTGGCGGCGGCTTCGAGGAATTCTTCGGCGGCGGTCGGCGCCAGCGCTCGGGCAAGCAGCGGGGCAGCGACTTGCGCTACGATCTGGAAATTTCGCTGGAGGAAGCGGCCCGCGGTTCCGAGAAGGAACTCGAGATCGAGCACTTCGGTCCCTGCGGGAATTGCAATTCCAGCGGCTCCAAAAGCGGCGGCGGCACCAAGCCCTGCTCAAGCTGCGGCGGTCGCGGCGTGGTGGCCCGGCAAGCCGGGATTTTCATCCAACAAACGACCTGCCCGGAATGCCGCGGCGCGGGAGAAACCGTGACCGATCCCTGCGGCGCTTGTGGCGGGGACGGACGGAAGCACAAGACCAGCCGGATCAAGATCCGTATCCCGGCCGGGGTGGAGGATGGCACGCGACTGCGCTCCACGGGCAACGGTGATGCCGGCGTGCGCGGCGGTGCCGCGGGTGATCTCTATGTTTTCCTGCACGTGAAGGAGCACGATGTCTTCGAACGCGAGGGCAACGATCTGTTCTGCGAGGTGCCGATGCCCTTCAGCACCGCCACTCTCGGTGGGGAACTCGAAGTGCCCACGCTCGACGGCAAGGCCTCGATCAAGATCCCGGCGGGAACGCAGGGGGGCACGCTCTTCCGCCTGCGGGAGCGCGGCGTGCCTTCGCTCTCCAGTCACAAGAAGGGTGACCTTCACGTGCGCGTGCAGGTGGAAGTGCCGACCAAGCTCAATACCGAGCAGCAGGACAAGCTGCGGTCCTTCGCGGAATCCATCGGCGACCACAATTCGCCCATGCAGGAATCCTTTTTCCAGAAGGCACGGCGCTTCTTCGATCTCTAACCCGCCGATGGCACGTTTCTTCCTGAGCCCGGATGCCTGGGGAGAGCACGCCGTCCTCACCGGGGATGAGGCGAAGCACGCAGCGCAGGTCATGCGGGTCCGCCGCGGCGACCGCATCACCGTCTTCGACGGGGCCGGGCGCTCGGCTGCCGCCGAAGTGGGGGAGGTCTCGAAGTCCGAACTCCGGCTCGCCCTGGGTGAGGAAATCCGGCATCCGGCGCTGCGGCCCGCGATCCATCTTGTCCAGGCGGTGCCGAAGGGGAAGACGATGGACCTGATCGTCCAAAAGGCGGTCGAACTGGGAGTGGCATCGATCCAGCCGCTGATTTCCCGTCGCACGGTGGTGCAGGTGGACGACGAGGATGCCGGCCGGAAGGCCGCGAAGTGGCGGCGGGTGGCGTTGGAGGCTTGCAAGCAGTGCGGGCAGGATCTCCTTCCTTCGGTCGAGCCGCCCTTGTCGTTCGGGGATTGGCTGCCGAGAGCGGGGGGAGGTCTGAAGGTGGTGGCGTCCCTCTATCCCGGCGCGAGGCCGCTGAGAGAAATTTTCCGGGGGGCGGAGAATCCGGAAGAGGTGACCCTCTTGGTGGGGCCTGAAGGCGATTTTACGGCGGAGGAACTGGCTGGCGCGGTCGCAGCAGGCTTCCAAGCCGCAAGTTTGGGGTCGATCGTGTTGCGGGCGGAAACGGCTGCATTTTTTGCAGTTTCTGCGGCCAGGTATGAATATTCCACGGGGGCTTTATAAAAATTGGCCTTTGATTGTCGTGGTTTCCGTAATACTTTGCCGGTGTGCTGTCCCAACGGTCTAGAGCAATCTGGCCGGTCCCTTCCATTTCCATCGGTCTGATTGCGTGTACGCTAGGTGCGGAAATTCCCGCGCCCACGCGCGATTTCGTCGTGGATACCTCGGACCGGAGTGACGTGGTTTCCCTTTACCACGCCATCTACATGGCGTCGGAGGGCTACCAGCACCGGATCGCTTGGACAGGGAGTTACAGCTCCACCGCGGCAGGCGCGGAGGGCACGGTTTCGCGGGTTTTCAGCGACGATGTCGAACGGCGCCTGAACTACTTCCGGGCGATGTGCGGTCTCCCTTCGGACATGCGGGTCAACAGCGCCGCCACCGTTCGCATTGATCCGGGCGATACCCATCAGCCTTCGGCCGGTACGGCCAAAGCCGCCGCCTCCCAGCGCTCCGCGCTGATGATCGCGCGGACCTATCCCAGCAATGCGGGACTCAGCCACAGTCCGGCCCAGTCCTGCACGGCTTGGACGACCGCCGCTTGGAACGCGAACAAGAACGGCAACCTTTCGCTCGGCTTCTTCGGCCCGGGGGCGGTGGATGCCTACGCGAAGGAGGACGTGATGGGAACCTCCGCGTGGAACCTCGATGCGGGGCACCGCCGCTGGCTGCTATTCCAAGGAGCCACCGACTTTGCCACGGGCGACACGCCGGGCGTGTTCAACTCGGGGAGCAACAGCATCCGCCCGCCGACCAATTCGATGTATGTCGTGCCGCGTGCGGACGAGCTCGAATACCAGCCACCGGTTTTCGTCAGCTATCCGCCGAAGGGTTACTTCCCGGCGTGCCTGAACACGCCTTTCTGGTCCCTGTCCTATCCGGACGCCGATTTTTCAGCAGCCACGGTAAGCATGACCGGCGCGGGAGGGGCTCCGGTATCGGTCTCGATCGTGTCGCGCCGCAGCGGCTACGGCGACAACTGCATCGTTTGGCAGGTCTCGGGTAATGCCGCCGCGAAGGAGGTTGACGGCGACACGACATGGAACGTGACGGTTTCGAATATCCAGGGCGCAGGGATACCCACGCAGCATAGCTGGTCGGTCACGCTGATCGATCCCGAGAAGCTGAACGAGACGCCGGTCGTCTCCGGACCGACGAATCCACTCATCGCGGGAGCAACCTACGCGGTGATCCCCGTAGCGGGTGCCGAACAGATGCAAGTGGGGATGCACCTGCGCAAGCCGGCGACCTGGACTGAGGGGGCGGAAGATAGCCCTGCCCCGGAGATCATCGACCGCACCAGCGGCACCTATGCTCTTCGCGCGACGAACGCGGGGTATGTGAAGACGGGTGCGAAGGCTTTCCGCCTGACCTTCCCGACGCGCTACGATCCCTTCATCAACGGGGTGCCGCAGCAGATCTTGGAATTGGACCGCGAACTGGTGCCCGGCGTGGAGGGCAAGCTGAACTTCCAATACCGCCGGGGCCTGATGACCGGAGCCTCCAAACTGGCGGTGGAAACCTCCTCCGACGACGGACAGACGTGGACGCCGGCAGGAAGCCTGATCTCGGGATTGGGCGGAGCGGGTGATTCGACGTTCCAAGCGGCTTCGGTGACCTTGCCCGAGGGACCGCTGCGGGTGCGCTTCCGCTACCACCTTGCCGACCCGTCCTCCCCGCTTTACGCGCACGAGGACTACCCGAGCCACCCGACGGGCGTGTTCATCGATGACATTTCGGCCTCGGACTGCACCTGGCTGGAACCTTCCGGGATGCTTGCTTCACCGGGGATAAGCTCCTTCGGCTTCAATTCCACCACGGCCGGGACTCCGCTCGCCGCAGGTCAGGAGTGGTGGCTCCGGGCCCGTGCGGTGCTCGGTGGCAAGGCCTTCCCTTGGGGGCCTGCCAAGGTGGTGTTCCCCACCGGACCTCTCATGCTCGACGGCCCGGCGGAACCTCCGTTGAGCGGGGCGGACTATTCTTTCGTTCCCGATCCGGCTGCGGCGACTTATCGTCTGGAAGTCGCACGGCTGGGGGAGGCAAACTGGGTGGAAGGTGCGGAGGTTGCGCCGCCGCCGCAGGTGATCGCGGACATTTCCGGGACCTATGCTCTTTCCAGCAATTTGAAGGGCTTTCGCAAGGGCGGTGCCTTTGCGTTCCGGCTCGGACTGTCCACCGCGGCGGACGAGGTGGAGAGCTTCGCCATCGACCGGCAGATCGTCCCCGGATCGAGCAGCGCGCTTGAGTTCTGGACCCGCCGTGGCGGCATGAGCAAGACCAACGCCCTGCATGTCGAAGTCTCCACGGACGGTGCCACCTGGACGTCCATCTGGAGCCTTCCCGGTTTGCAGAAGGCGGAGAAGAAGGTGCTACGCCAGACGGTATCCTTGGCGGCTTGGGCGGATATGCCGATCCGAGTGCGCTTCGCCGTCCGGAAGGCGGCGGGAGGCACGAACTTGAAATGGAATGCCAAGAAATCAGGCGTCTGGATCGACGACATCACGGTGACGAATGCGACGACCCTCATTTCCTCCAAGGAGACCTTGGTGCCGGAATCGGCTGTCACGGTACGGCTCGATGCGGAAAGCGCGGGCCACGAGTTGATGGACGGCTCGACGATGCGGATCCGGATGCGGGGCGTCGCAGGCGGCCTTCCGGGCAACTGGGGTCCCGCGCTGATCGTGAGCCCGTCGGCATTGGCGAGCGAACTCGTTCTACCGGCCGGCTTCACCGAGTGGGCGGAGGCGAATCATCCCGGGCTCGGTTTGAGCTTCGAAGGCGATCAGGACGGGGATGGCCTTGCGGACGGGATTGAATATGCCTTTTCGCTTGATCCCGCGACTGCGCAGGGATCTCCGGATCTG
>CAMLOZ010000297.1 GCA_946481625.1 uncultured Haloferula sp.
GTGTGCTCCCGGAAACGAAGCGACGGTTGCCGTTTCGCGATGGCATCGCGGATCCAGTGGTGGAAGACGCTCGCATCGAAGCTCAGGCAATCGGCGGGCTTCCAATCGAGGGTGCCTTCCACACTGTAGAAGCGCTCCGGATCGAGGGCGGGATTCGCCTCGGTGATGTCGTTGCGGACCCGGAAGGGCCGGTGTAATTCATTGAGCGTCGGCGAGCGGAAGCTGGTTCCGGCGGAGAGGCCTAGTTCGAGTTCGCCGGTGACAGGGTGGGCAAGGGCGAGGGAGAAGGAAGGCTCGATGCCGTCGCGGTCGGGCTGGAGATTGGTGCGCAGCGGGAGGCCGGTAACGAGCGAAGTCTCCAGTCGTTTGCCATTTTCGAGCCACCAGGCGTCGCCGCGCAGGCTGGCGTCGAGGCGGGTCTTCGAGGCGGCTTCGTAGCCGGCGGAAACGAAAAGGCCGGCCTGACCCTGCTCGCCGCCGGCGTGGCGGAGACGGGTGAAGCGACCGCCGATGAAGCTGGCTTTCTCGTTGGTCGAGCCGTCGATCTGCCGGAAGTCCGCGCCCGCATTGAGCGACCAGGGGCCTTCCGGAGCCAACATCAGCGTGAAGGCGCCGCCGGTGCCGTTGCCCGGGACGTGGAATTGGTCGAGCGACGGGTTCTCGGCGCTGCGGGTGGCGTTCACGGAGGTGAACATCGACTCGAAGCGGCGGCGCTGGTGGTAGGCGAGGGCCTGCCAGGAGAGGCCGCCGTCGTCTTCCGAGGTCACGCGCAGGGCGAAGTCGAGAGCCTCGGTGGAATTGCCGGCGAGCGGGGTGCCGTTGCCACGGTCTTCTTCGTACCAGGAGAACATCGGCTCCACGGTCAGCCCGGGGGCGGCGCGCCAGGCGAGCTTGAGGTTGGCACCGTAGGCGTCGGTGTCGAGGCGGCGGTCGATGGTGCCGCGCTGCCAGGACGGGAGGGCAAAGAAGCCGTCCGAGTGGAGGCCGAAGGCGGAGAAGGTGACGCCGAGGGAGCCGTCGTCGGCGACCAAGGTGTGGGTGGTGGCGGAGGAAATCGTCCCGTTGGACCCACCTTCCACACTTAGGATGTGGCGTTCTTCGAAGGGGGAACGGCCGGTCAACTGGACGACGCCGGCGGGACTCTGGTTGCCCCAGACGACGGAGCGGGCGGAAGAAACGATTCTTACGGATTCAAGGGTCGAGGGCTCGTGGCGGGCCCAATAGACCCAGCCGCCGAAGGGGTCGTTCTGGGGGATGCCATCCAAAAGAACGAGAGTGCGCGAGGCGGCGGTGGCACCGGTATTGCGGAGGCTGACCCCGGCGGAGGTGGGATTGCCGAAGAGGGAGGTCTGGCGGCGGTAGAGGGAGAAGGACGGTTCCTGGGCGAGCAACTCGTCGAGGGTGCGGGGGGCTGACGCGGAGATGTCCTGGCTGTCCCATTCCGCCAAGGTCCAGCCGGGCATGTCGGCGACGCTGTCGCCGCGGCGTTCGGCCAGCACGGTGATCACCGGCAGGGCGTCATCGGCAGCCGCGACGGCAGTGGCAGCGGAGAGGAGGGCGAGGAGTTCGGTTTTCAATTCAAGTCGCGACAAAGCGGAAATTGCCGTCGTCATCAATCGGAATCGATGGAAGAGACGGCAGGGTCCATCGGATCTTTTTCCAGCGGGCGGCCGCGTCAGTTGCTTCTGCGGGCCAGAGGCTTTGACCGCGCCATTGAACGAAAGTGGCGGTCTATCTCCGCTTCGCTCCGGTTGCGCCCCCGGGGGCAGGCATTGCCATCGAGCGCTGCCGGACGGCTTCGTAGAGAGTGATGGCGACGGCGGTGGAGAGATTCAGGCTGCGCGTGCCGCCATCGACCATGGGGATGCGGATGCCTTGATCGCCTGCCGCCTGGACCATGGATTCGGGAAGTCCGCGGGTTTCGCAGCCGAAGACGAGGTAGTCGCCGTCCTTGAAACCGGCATCCCAGTGGGCGCGGGTGGTTTTGGTACTAAGGAACCAGTAGTTGGCGCCCGGATCTGCGGCTTTCAGCTCCTCGAAGGATTCCCAGACCCTGAGGTCCACGTCCTTCCAGTAGTCGAGGCCGGTGCGCTTCACGTGCTTGTCATCGAGCGAGAAGCCGAGGGGCTTGACGAGATGCAGGCGGGAGCCGGTGGCGAGGGCGAGGCGCCCGGCGGCACCGGCATTGTGCGGGATCTCGGGGGCGACGAGGACGATGTGGAACATGTTGCTTATCTTACGATCTCCGCCAGCACGCGCTTCGCGCCGTAGATGGTGTCGAGGGCTTCGAGCATGCCGGCGGCGTGGACGGAGACGGCGCGGCCGTTGCCTTCCTTGTAGCCGTAGCCGAGCTTCAGGCCGGGGGCGTTGCTATCGAAGATCAGGCCGACGAGTTCGCCCTGCTTGTTCACGACCGGGCTACCGGAATTGCCGCCGGTGATGTCGGCGGTGCAGACGAAATTGTAGGGGGCATTGCGGTTGATCTTGTCCTTCGCGTGGCTCCACGGCAGCGGCAGGTCGAAGGGCGGGGTGTTCCCCTGCAATTCGGAACGCTCGAAGAGGCCGCCGAGGGTGGTGGCCCAGGGGACACCGATGCCGTTCTCCTGGTAGCCCTTCACCTCGCCATAGGCGAGACGCAGGCTGAAGGTGGCATCGGGATAGGTGGAATCCCCTTCGACGGCGAAGCGGGCGGCGGCGATCTTCTCATGGGACTGGCTGATGGTTTCGAGCATGGCCTCGTAGGACTTCCGCAGGGCGCGGGAATCGTCATCGACCAACTTGGCGAGCAAGATCATGGGATCGGAGGAGGCATCGATGGCATTGCGGCCGCCTGCGTAGAGGGATTTGCGCAGGGCGATATCGTCGAGCCTGGTGGCAGCGATGAGTTCCGCGGCGCGTTCCTGCGGGGGTTTCCCATCCATGATCTTCGCCACCAGCGGGTCCGCGGCACCGAGCTTGGCGCAGAGGACCATGAGCGAGTTCGCGAGCTTCACGGTCTCCATGTCGCGGTAGAGCGGTTCGTCCGAGAAGAGCTCGAGTTCCAAGGAGGTCTTGCCGGCATCCTGGAACTCGCGGAAGCGTTCGGGGTTCGGCTTGGCGAATTCGTCCGCGGCTCTGACGAGGGTGCGGGCGATGTCGAAGAAGTTAGTGGCGAAGGCATCGCCGCCTTCCAGCATGCGGCCGCGGAGTTCGCGCGGCTCATTCTCCGCGAGGGCCGAGGCGATCGTATCGAAGGCCTGGTCCGCCTCGCGCCATTCCGGCTTGGCGCGGAAGACCTCGCGCAGCTTCCGCTCGGATTCCTCCTTGGCGTTCATGAACGAGGGATCGAGGAGTCCGTCCAACCCGGCGAGGATGGCCTTGCGGCCGTTGCGGATGCCGGTGATCGCGCCGGTGGCGCGGCGGCGGTTCTCGCGGTCGCGGCTGGCCCATGCTTCGAGCAGGGCTTCCGCGCGGTAGATCTGGTCGAGCTTGGCGGGGGAACTGCGGTCGCGCATGGCGACGAGTTCCGCGTGGGTGACGAGGCGATTGGTGCGGCCGGGATGGCCGGCGACGAAGACGAGTTCGCCTTCCCTGGCACCCTCCGCGTTCCACTTGAGGAAGTGCTCGCTCTTCGCGGGCTTGCCGTCCTGGTAGGCGCGGAAGAAGCAGCAATCGAGGCAGAAGCGGGGGAACTCGAAGTTATCGGGATCGCGGCCGAAGGCGGCGGCCTGTTCGTCCGGAGCGAAGACGAGACGGACATCCGTGTAGCGCTGGTAGCGATACAGGTGATAGAGGCCGCCCTGGTAGAGGGTAACGACATCGCTGCGCAGGCCGGTGGCATCGAGCGACTCCTTTTCGATCTCCGCGATCACGGCGCGACGCGCGGCCGAGGCTTCTTCCGCGGGCCGGCCCTCCTTTACCGCGGCGCGGATGCGGGCGGTCACGTCCTCGATGTTCACGAGCACGTTGAGCTCGAGATCGGGACAGCGAAGTTCTTCTTCCTGCTTGGCGGCATAGAAGCCGTCGCGGCGGAGGTCTTTTTCCTGGGTGCTGAGATCCTCGATCACCCCCGAGCCGACGTGGTGGTTGGTGAGGATCAGGCCGTTCGGCGAGACGAAGGAGCCCGAGCCGCCGTTGCCGAAGCGCACGGCGGACTTTTGCAGGTGCTCCAGCCACTGCGGCGTGATTTCGAAGCCGTAGGCGGCTTTCACGCGCTCGACCGGGGGCTTGTTGAAGAGCCACATGCCTTCGTCGGCGAGGGACAAGGCGGGGAGGGAAAGGAGGGCTGCTGCCAGGTAGCGCTTGCGCATGGCGGCGGAGCATAGGGATCGGGCCGGGGGCTGCAATGCTTGCCATGGGCCCTCTTGCGGGGAGTACCCAGGGGGGTTGCAAAACGAACTCCATACCGTTTTTCAACCGCAGATGGACGGGCAGGATGGACGCAGATGGATGAGATCCCGGCCGGAGTTTTGGACCGGGATAGATGGGATGGATGGGATAAGAAGGGGTGCGGGAAAGGAGGCCGAAGGGCCGGCGGGATGCTTGCCGAGCAGGAGATTTACATTTCCGGTCGGTCATCGACTCCCCGATACCGTGCGTGACCTGGAGCGCAGATCTTCTTGCCGACCGCCGCCGGGCGGATGCTACCCAGCGGCTTGGAGCGTTGCGGCGGACCGCCGCAACCACGGCCTGCCCCGGGGCCGGGGCAGCCACGATCAGAGGCGGCCATGATATTTCGTAAACGAATGTCCTGTAGCCGCGTGGTCGTTCGTCGTGTCCTTGAAAAGAGCGAAAACCATCAACTTCAACTGAACGTCCGTGAGCACGATCACCACTCCCTTTTCAGGCGGATGCGCTTGCGGCGCGATCCGCTACGAATCGACCGCGGAACCGGTCATGATGCTTCACTGCCATTGCCGGGATTGCCAGCGAGCCAGCGGGGGGCCGTTTTCGGCTTTCGTGATCGTGCCGACGGAAGCGTTCAAGCTCTTGCAGGGCGAACCGCGCTTCCATGCCTCTCCCAGCGAGATGGGCGGCATGACGCGGCGGGGCTTTTGCGCCGACTGTGGCTCGCCGATGGTTATCAGGCCCGACGCGGTCCCTCAATTTGTTGCGATCCGGTCCGCAAGCTTGGACGACCCGGGTTGGTTCAAGCCGCAGATGGAGGTGTGGACCTCCGACGCGCACCCGTGGGATCAATTGTATTCCGCGCTGCCACGGTTTGAGAAGTATCCTTCGGCTTGAG
>CAMLOZ010000298.1 GCA_946481625.1 uncultured Haloferula sp.
CGGCGATCTCCGCATCGGCCTCAAGGAGGGCCTGGTGGAAGACGCCGTGGCCGCGGCCTTCGGGGCTGAGCCCGCCGCCGTGCGCCATGCCCACATGCTCACCGGCGACCTCGGCGAGACCGCCCGCATGGCGAAACACCAGCGCCTTGAAGAAGCCGCGCTGCGCCCCTTCGTGCCGGTCAAGGTGATGCTCGCTTCCCCCATGCCCGATGCCGCGGCCCTGGTGGACTATGTCAGCACTCCCGCTCCTCCCGCCGGCATCTGGCTCGAGCCGAAGTACGATGGCATCCGCGCCCAGCTCCACAAGCAGGGCGAGCGCGCCGCGCTCTTCTCCCGCGACCTGCGCCCGCTGGATGCCGAGTTCCCCGAACTCCTCCACGCCGCCCTCGCGCTGCCCGGCGACTTCATCCTCGACGGCGAGATCATCGCCCATGCCGAAGGCCGCCGCCTCACCTTCCACGATCTCCAGACCCGCCTCGGCCGGATCTCCACCGCCCAAGCGGACCTCTTCAGTTCATTCAAGGTTCCGGGTCCGGAGTTCGACCTCCAAGGTTCGTCTTCCCTCCCGCCCGTCCGCTTCATCGCTTTCGACATCCTCTGGCACGATGGCGCGGACATCCTCAAGCAGCCCCTCCACCAGCGCCGCGCCCTTCTCGACCAATCGGCCATCGGCCATCCCCAATCGGCAATCGCTCCCATCCAGCTCTTCCACTCCGAGCCCAACGCCGATGCGGTCCAGGCCGCATTCAAGCAGGCCCGTGCGGATGGCCACGAGGGCCTCATCGCCAAGGATCCCGCCAGCCCCTACTCCCCGGGACGACGCGGCAAGGGCTGGCTGAAGCTGAAGACCTCCAGCACCCTCGACTGCGTCGTCGTCGCCGCCGAGCAGGGCCACGGCAAGCGCTCGGAAGTGCTCTCCGACTACACCTTCGCCGTGCGCGACCAGTTCAGCGGCCAGCTCCGGGTCATCGGCAAGGCCTACTCCGGCCTCACCGATGCCGAGATCGAGGAACTCACCGAGCACTTCAAGCGCCACACGCTTTCCACCGAGCGGCGCAAGCATCTCGTCGAGCCGAACATCGTGCTGGAGATCGCCTTCGACTCGATCCAAGCTTCCAAGCGCCACGATTCCGGCCTCGCCCTGCGCTTCCCGCGCATCCACGCCATCCGCCGGGACAAGACCCCGGAAGAGATCGACACGCTGCAATACGCCAGGTCGCTGGCGGAGGGCTAGCCCGTCTTAAGCCCAAGGCTACCAAGGGGCTTTTCTCTAAAAATAGCTACCTCGCAACGCCACTCCGAGAACGCCCGGGACTCTTCAAGGATACGTTGAATGTTAAGGTTAATTAATCATTTCGCGCGTTCCACAATCAATTTAAAACGTGATTTTTCGGACATCGCCAGCACTCACCCCCGCCAGGCCGCCCGGCGAACAAATGTCATAAGAGGCTTAAGTCCAATACATCGGACTCATCGCTCGCCCTCGAAACCTTCCGGTTCCCGGCTTACCTACGCGAAAAAGTCACCAGTTGCGGAAAAAGCCATTTGCATGAAAGTAAAACATACTTGATTTTTTTTATAAGGGGAGCTTACTCGGCCCCGGATGCCCCCAGCATTTCTAGGCATGACCTTTGGTCTCGTCCTGTTGGCCCTTGTCTTCGCGACGGGCCTGCCGCTGGTCTGTGCCTTCATCGCGCTGATGAACGTGCGCCGCTACCGGGTGAAAGCACACCCCTGTGAATCGCACGTCATTCCGACCGATGTGAAGCGGCGGATGGCCCCTTGGCTCAACCGCATGGGCCACTTCGGCTTCCGCCAGGTCCAGATCGCCCGCCTCGAAAGCGCCGGATTCGCGGAAGCCCACCGCTGGATCCTGGTGAATGACGAAGAGAAGACCTACGCCACCATCGAGCGTACGGTACCGGTCTCCGGCGCGGGTCCCCGCGTCTCGCTCTCGCTCTTCACGCCCCTGCGGGATGGCACGCTGATCGTCACTCTCGACCGGCGCCTGACCCGCCATCCCCCTTCGTGGTGGCGGGATGTGCAGCGTTTCTTCGGCACCGTCACCTCGCAGTGGAAGCACCACTATGCCCGCATCCGTGGCGAGCAGGGACGGATCCTGCCCCCGATCGAGAAGTTCACCGAAATGCTGGCCGCCGACGAGGAGGCCCGTCACGCCGCGCTGGTCACCGGTCGGGAGTTCACCCCCACCCGCCAGGATCCGGATGTGCTCCGCCTGCGGCTCGCCTGCCTGCCTTCGCGCGTGCTGCCGATGCTCGGCGATTTCTTCCGCGGCGGCTACTTCGGCTCCACCAGCCGTCGCGATGTGGCGGCCCCGGCCAAGGCCAAGGTCGATGAGTCGGAACGGATCGGCGGTGCGGTCGGCCTCTCGCTCAACCAAGCGGTCGAGCAAGACCTCACCCGCTACCGCGCCCTGCAGTCGGTCGCCTCCAGCCCCATCGACCACGTTCGCCGCCTGGTGCTTCTCGCCGGCACGGTCGCCTTCTTCATCTTCCTCTTCGGCCAGGACCAACCGCTGCAGACGGCCCTCACCGTGGTGGTGCTCTCGGCCCTGCATGAAGCCGGCCACTGGCTGCCGATGCGGCTCTTCGGCTACCGTGGCATCCCGCCGCTCTTCATCCCCTTCACCGGTGCCACGGAGCGCGGGCGCAAGCTCCACGCCCCCGCCTGGCAGCAACTCGTCGTCGCCCTCGGCGGTCCCCTGCCCGGCCTCATCGCGGGCCTGGCGATGCTCGCTCATGGCTACTTCCGCCCGGAAACGCCGCTGTGGCTGCTCGACGCGGCGGGCATGGCGGTGGCGCTGAACGCCCTGCACCTCCTGCCGGTGCTTCCGATGGATGGCGGCAAGATCATCGACCTTCTCGTCTTCCGCGACTTGCCCCTGCTGCGGCCCTTCTTCACGGTCACCGCTTCCATCTCCGCCTTCGCGGCAGCTCTGGTCCTGAAATCCCGCGTCCTGAAGCACATCGCCATGGCCATGCTCGGCGGCGTCATCTGGGACGTCCGCACGATCCAAGTGGTGCGCGGTGCCAGGAAGCTCCCGTGGGCCGGGGAAGTGAACGACGAGGGCGAGGCGCTCCGCCGGATCTTCCGCGGTCTCCGCCAGGAAGGCCACGGTTCCTTCATCGGCAGCGATGGCTGGCACAAGAAGATCGAGGCGCTCCTGATGGAGGTGATGCGCAAGCGGCCGAAGCTGGTCACCCGCTTCGCCGGCGGCGGCCTGTTCCTCGCCGCCGGAGCGATGCCCTGCCTCCTCTTCGTCGGCGTGCTGCTCGGCCCCGTCCTCGGAGACGCCGGACGCATGGTCCGCACGGCCGAGCACGTCACCGAGTTCCGCAAGAATTTCCCGAAGGAGAACCGCACCCTCTCCGACGAAGACAAGCTCGTGCTGGTGGAGCTCGCCGTGGACACGGAGAAGGCTCCCGACGGCACGCCGACCCCGAACCTCGACCGCCCGCGCGACGTGGCGGTAAGCCTCGCTCCCGTCATCGGCCCCCGGCTCGACAAGGTGGACTGGCAAAAGGCCACCATCGCCTCACGCACCAATGTCATCGGTGCCCATGTCCTCCCGATCTGGGTGGAGGTGCAGGTCCGCCAGCTTGAACTCTCCGCCTCCGAGAACCGTGGTCCGGAAACCATCCGCCGTGCGGAGGTCCTCCTCCATGTCTTTTCCGAGATCGAACCCGCCACCAGCTACGAACGCCGCGAGGCTTTCACCCAGGCGGAACTCCGGGTGCTGACCATCGTCGAACGCGAGGCCGGTGCCGGACGGCTCGACACGATGGCCCTCGCCCGCCTCGACGAGCGCATCTCCGAGCGCAACGTGGCCTCGGTACCGGAAGTGGAAGGCCTGCTCCTCGTCGCCGCCTGGGCGGAACGCACGCGTCTCTCCGCCATCTCGGATGCCGCCGCGCAGGCCTCGCTTGATCCCCGCTTCTGGCGCGATCTCTATCCGCGCATCCGCACCGTCCGCCGCCTGCTCGCCGAGCAGAACTCGACGCTCCCGCCGGCTTCCGTCGCTCTCGCGCGGCATTGGAACACGACCCGCCGCGTCGGCGAGTTGCCACCCCAGATCGGCATCCCCGTGGCCGTCTCCGCCGGCGAGGCCTCGCTCATCCTCGATTTCTGCGAACAGCACCGCCGCCTGACCTGGCGCCGTCTCTCCACCCTCTCCGCGCTCCGCCTCGAAGGCTATCGCCAGAAGAAGGGTGCCCTGCCCCCGATGTGGAAGCACTCCGTGCCCGGCGGTGCCATCATCGAGCTGCACAAGGACAGCGGCCCCTACCTCCGCCTGACCGACCGCCGCGACCAGATCACGCGCCGCATCCCGACCTGGCTCGCCCCCGCCACACTCCCGGTCCCGCCCAGCGGACCCTCGCTCGACTACGACTGCCCCCTCTTCGGGGCCCCGCCGCTGCCGGAGTTGTCGCACAATTGAGAGTCGGGCCGGGCATGGAACCCTGCATGCCGGCGCCGGTTCTGACGATACATCGGACCGCATCCCCGCGGAAGGCTTCAACTGCCGACAGGGCAGGAGTCAGCCGAGTGCAAGGGAGCAACCGTCCTTCCACGCCTCGCGGAACCCTCCCCGGCGCGCAAGGCCACGCGTCGTTCGGCTTTTCCGGAGGGTTATGGGCTGTTAGATGGGTCGGATTGGATTTTAGAGTTTGGATTCCAGGGTTTCCGCCGTAGCTCTCGCCCGTGCCCCGCACGGTGGAAGCCCAGGATGACTGGCTGCAGCGGGCCATCGGGCAGCCGGATTTCGCGCAGCGCCTGGCCCTCGCGGCCTCGGGTGCGGGGACTGTCGTGTTCGATCACGCCGATGAAGCCTCCCACGCCTGGCTCACGGCGGTGGTCCTCAAGCACCTTTCAGCGGCAAGGAAGCGCCGCTTCTGGCTCGTCTGTGAAGGACCCCGCCAACGCGAGCGACTCGCGGCGGAACTGGATCTCTGGGGCATCGACGCCGCCGATCTGCCGGAACCACCGGTGGAACTCGAAGGCGGCCAACTCGCCGATCCCGAGACCGCCGCGCAACGCCTGGAGGTGCTCGATGCCGCCGCGCAGCGCGACGCCTGCGTGATCCTCTGCGGGCCGGACGCCTTCGATCATCCCGCCCCCTCGCCCGCCGAACTGGCGGGCAGCCGCATCTCGATCCGCCAGGGATCGGATGCCGATCCGCTCGATCTCGCG
>CAMLOZ010000299.1 GCA_946481625.1 uncultured Haloferula sp.
GGATACAGGCGCGGATGGCTTCTCTCCGCGACGCCGGGGTGCTCGCGCCGGAGAACGCGCCCAATTTCTTGCTCATTGGCGAGAATGGCCATTTGACGAATCAGGCCATCACCGAAGCGGGATTGTCGGCGGAGCAAGCCAAGGAAGTGCAGAATGCGATAGATCTGGCCTTGGAGAAAGCGTCGAGATATATGGAAGAAACCGCTGTCTACGATGAAGTCCGGTCGAACCCTGAAAATGGAGTGTATCATTTCAAGCTTCCTCCCTTTGAGGAGGCCGGCAGCCAGATCATTGATGACCTGAAGAGCGACCTAACCAAGATAGCAGGCCCGGCGGGAACCACTCTCATCAACTCATTCAATCCAACCCTATACGTTCAGGGCTTCGGAAAGTACGAAGGAGAGGTTACAGTCACCATAGACCGGACAAAGGAATTTCATAAGGGGCTCAGCGCAACTTATTCCTTCGCAGACCCCCGTTCAGGAGCAGTTATCAGGAGAGGCGAAACGACTCACCAGTATTTCAAGAAATACTTCGGATCGTCGATTGAGAAGCTGGTCCATCAGGAGTAGGCAACCGATCCGGACCGCCGCGCCAAGGAAATCATATGTAGTCGGACAGTTGTCGAATTTCAGACTGGCAACCATGCGTCGTTCCCGCGAGCAATCCGAGCCCTTTGCTGCCGACGCCGCGATTCGAGGAGAGGGCGCTCCCGTTTACATAAATTCCCCGCGGTAGTGCGGGCTTTCGAGATAGCTCCTACGGACCGATCAAGCCAAGCGCTTCGCGGTGAAGGACTCCCGCGTTTACCCAGTCGTACCAATTGCCTTGGTCGGTGTGGCCCCACTCGAGTTTCGCGCCGGTCTTTTCCATCACCGGTGCGGTGGTCATGCCGAGGAAGGCCTTGGCATTGCCGGTGCGTCCGGCGCGTTGCTCGATCATCGCCAGAATGATCCGCGCGGAGGCAATCCGGGAAGCATTCGTCTGCGGGGAAGCGATGCAACGGCTGGCCCACTGCGCCGCCCGTGCATCATTGCCGTCCCGGTATTCGGCGAGGGCGAGGGAAAAGTAACTCCACGCGGTCAGGTGCGGATTATCGGCGACCACTCCCTCCTCCGCATCGACCGCAGTTGAAACGATCCCGACCAGCGGCCGGAGACGGCGCAGGGTCTCTCCGTTCGCGGGCCGCAACAGGCAGATCTTGAGGGTTTGCTCGCCCACCACCGGGTGGGCGGTTTTGGAGAAGCGATCCAAGGTGAATTCGCGGAGGCGGTCGTAGCCCGCCGTGTCGCCGGTGAAGCACAGGATGGCGGCGGCCGGTAGCAGGTTGCGGGACACGCTGTCGGTGTCGGAAAGATCGACCGTGGAAATCGCGCGGGCGAACGCGGAATAACGCTTTGCCGCCTCGTCCCGGCGGCCGGCGGCGAGATGCCATTCGGCGACCTTGCGGAACGAATCCGCCGCTTCCAGCGAGGAAGGCGTCTGCTCGATTGGTATCTCCGCGAGCAGCTTGTCCGCCTCGGCCAGGTTGCCGTAGCTGATCCTCACCGCGGCATCGGAAACGCGGCCCCTGAACTCCACCGCCGCCAATGCGGCCTCGGCAATCCCGCGGAGCCGGCTCTGTTCCCGGCTCGATGCCCGTTCGAGGAAAAACATCCGGGTGGACACCGCCAGCCCCACCACGAGGCCAAGCACCGCCACCCCCCCGCCGGCGAAAAGCACCTTGTTCCGCCGGACAAGCTTGGCGAGCTGGTACCCGCGGCTCGGCGGGCGTGCCATCACCGGCTCGTCCTCCAGGAATCGCTGCACATCCATGCCCAAGCCGTTCGCCGTGTCGTAACGACGCTGCCGCTCCTTGGCCATCGCCTTCATCACGATCCAGTCGAGATCGCCGCGCTTCCCCCCGTCGCGGACAGCCGACGGGGGGACGGGTTCTTCCTCGCGTAAAATCCGCCGGGTCTCCTCGGGCCCGGCCTCCCTCAGCCGTTGCGGATCGAAGGGCGGCCGGTCGCAGATGAGTTCATACAACAAGGCTCCCAAACTGTAGATGTCGCTGCGCGTGTCCACGTCCGCGCCGCCTCCGGCCTGTTCCGGACTCATGTAGGCGGGAGTTCCCAGGAACTGGTCGCGGGCGGTGAAGGTTGCGTCGTCGGTCCCGCCGCCAGCCGTGGCCTTGGCGATGCCGAAGTCGATCACCTTTGGCACCGGCACTCCGTCCTGCAGCCGCACCAACACGTTGGAAGGCTTGATGTCGCGATGGATCACCCCCTTCTGGTGGGCGTGCTGGATGGCTTGGCAGACTTGCACGAAGAGTTCCAACCGCTGTTGGATGCGGAGCTGCCGCGCATTGCAGAAGTCCGTGATCTTTTCCCCGTCCACGAGTTCCATGACGAAGAACGGCCTCCCGGTCGAGGTCGTCCCGGCATCGAGCACGCGAGCGATGTTCGGATGATCCATCAGCGCGAGGGCCTGGCGCTCGAGTTCGAAGCGGGCGATGACATTCTCCGTGTCCATCCCGAGGCGGATGATCTTCAGCGCGACCTGGCGGCGGACCGGCTCGAGTTGTTCGGCGTGATAGACGACGCCGCAGCCACCTTCGCCCATCCGCTGGACCAGCTTGTAGCGGCCGATGCACGCGCCGGAGCCGGCGAGGGCGGCGGCCTGGCCCGGCGGTCCCTCCTCCTCTCCCTCAAGGATCGCCATCCGCGTCACACCCGCCGGCATTTTCACCGGAGGGACATCGAAGAAATCCTCGGCCCGGTCACGGAGGGCCAATAGTTTTTCCAGCCTGCCGCGCAGGTGCGGATCGTCCTGGCAGGTGCGGGCGAGAAAGGCGTTCCGTTCCGCGGGGTCCGTCAACCCTGCCGCCGCTTCGAACAGGGTTCTCTCGATGCTTTTCGTGAAATCCATCGGCACCGGACGTCATTCGTTCTCCTCTTGGATCATCTGGAACAGGCGGGCCTTCGCATAGGCCCACTGCCGCCGCACCGTCCGCTCGGTGACGCCCTGAATCCCGGCGATCTCCGTTTCGGTCAGCCCGCCGAAGAATTTCAGCGCTACGACCCGCGCGCCCTCGGGATCTTCGGCCTCCAGCCGCTCCAGCATTTCGTCGATCAAAAGCACCCGGTCGTCCCGGCTGGTATCGGCGAGATCGAAATCCCCGAGATCCAGGGTCCCCGCGCGCTCGCCCCGCTTGACCGCGGATTTCTCGCGGGCGCGATCCACCAGGATCCTCCGCATGGCAGCGGCGGCGGCCCGGAAGAAGTGAGCGCGGTCGTTCCAGTCCCGCTCCTTCGTGCCGGCAAGCCGGATCCAAGCCTCGTGAACCAGTGCGGTCGGCTGCAAGGTTTGCCCGGGTTTCTCGCCGGCCATCCGCTTGGCGGCCAACTGCCGCAGTTCGTCATAGACCAGCGGCAGCAGCTCCTCCGACCGCAGAGCATCCCCGGAGCCCAAGGCGTGCATCACTCTGGAAAAATCGTCGGACATTTCTCGCTGAGTCACTCTGGACTCCCGACTAGCCTTGTCGATTCCGCAGTGCGGCGTCTTAGAAGATGCGGATACCCCGTCGCTCGCCGAAGACAGCGGCGCACCGTCGAACCCGCCGAAGCCGAAATCGAGACAGCGCAGTTCCCCGGGTCAGGCCGGTGATTCATACCCGGGCAGGAACCGTGCGGACCACCTTCTTTTCCTTTGGCGGAGCACCCTCAAGCGGCGTCCTTGTCGGCGCGCTTGCGGCGGATGAGGGGGGGGCGTTCGCCGAGGACGACGGGGCGGTTGATGGTGATGGCCTCGATGTTGCCCTGCGAGGGCACGTCGTACATCACATCGAGCATGAGGCGCTCGAAGATGGAGCGGAGGGCGCGGGCCCCGGTGCCACGCCGGACGGCTTCCTCGGCGAGGGCGCGGAGGGCATCGCGGGTGACGCGGAGTTTGACGCCGTTCAGGGCGAGCTGCTTGCTGTACTGTTTGACCAGCGCGTTCTTGGGCTCGGTGAGGATGGAGATGAGTTCTTCCTCGGTGAGCTTGCGGAGGGCAGAGATGACGGGCAGGCGGCCGATGAACTCGGGGATGAGACCGAAGTGGAGGAGATCCTCGGGCTCGGTGAGGTCGAGGATATTCCCGGTGGCGGACTTCACTTCATCCGCGCTGCCGTGGAAGCCGAGGGTGCTGCGGCCCATGCGGCGCTGGATCATGTCTTCCAGGCCGACGAAGGCGCCGCCGCAGATGAAGAGGATCTTCTCGGTATTGACCTGGATGTACTCCTGCTGGGGGTGCTTGCGGCCGCCCTGGGGCGGGACGTTGCACACGGTGCCTTCGAGGATCTTGAGGAGCGCCTGTTGGACGCCCTCGCCGGAGACATCGCGGGTGATGGAGACGTTGTCAGTCTTGCGGCCGATCTTGTCGATTTCATCGACGTAGATGATGCCGCGTTCGGCGCGCTCGACATCGAAGTCGGAGGCTTGGAGGAGGCGGAGAATGATGTTTTCTACGTCCTCGCCGACGTAGCCGGCCTCGGTGAGGGTGGTGGCATCGACGATGCAGAAGGGAACGTCGAGCAGGCGGGCGAGGGTGCGGGCGAGAAGGGTCTTGCCGGAGCCGGTGGGGCCTAGCAGGAGGACGTTGGACTTCTCGATCTCGACCTCGGCGAACTCCTCGCCGAGGGTGACCTGATCCTGGCGGAGGCGCTGGTAGTGGTTGTAGACGGCGACGGAAAGGACCTTTTTGGCGTGTTCCTGGCCGATGACGAATTCATCGAGCTTGCCGCGGAGCTCGGCCGGGGACGGGAGGCGCTTGACGTTCTGGTTGCGGCGGTTCTTGGCGGGCTTGGCGGCGGCTTCGCTGAGCTCCTTGTCGAGGATGTTCGAGCAGACCTCGACGCATTCGTTGCAGATGTACACGCCGGGGCCGGCGATAAGCTTTTTCACCTCCGAGTGGCTTTTGCCACAGAAGGAACACATCGTGAGATTGGAAGCGCGTGCCATGGGGTGCCGTGGATAAAAAGCAGGCGTCGGGCCGAAGCAGCCCGACGCCTGACAATAGCGTAAAAGAACTCAGGCGTCGTCCTTTTTTCCGTCATTTGCGTCACCGGCCAAGGCGGCGACGGCATCCGGGAGCTGCTTGCGGTTTTCCAACACCTTGTCCACGAGGCCGTAGGCGACGGCTTCCTCACCGGTCATGTAGTTGTCGCGGTCGGAGTCCTTCTCG
>CAMLOZ010000300.1 GCA_946481625.1 uncultured Haloferula sp.
CCTCCGTCCCTCCGCCGCCTGATGTGCCGCCGCCCTCCACGGGCTCCGCGGTGCCACCGCCGAATCTCGCCCCGCCACCGCCGTCCCCGGCACCGCCGATGCCGGATATGCCGCCGCCACCTCCGGTCGCGGCCACGGACCCTTATGTGCCTCCGAAGGCAAAGCTCGACTCGGACGAGGGGGAACTGGCGGTCTCCACCGCCGGAGAGGCCAAGTTCGATACCCGCCTGATTGCGGCCTTTATCGATGCAATTATCGGCACCGTGATTTACATGGTTCTCGGAAAGCTCTCCCTCATGCTGGGATGGCTGGTATCGAGTTCCTATTACCTGCTGCGGGATGCCTTGCCCTTTCTGGATGGCCAGAGCGTGGGTAAGAAGATGATGAAAACCCGCGCGGTGGATCTGGAAGGGAAGAGCCTCTCCGGGAACTGGCAGGCGAGCATCGTCCGCAATATCGGACTCTTCATTCCCTTCTTCGGACTCGTCGAGGCGTACATCCTCTACACCAAGAAGAATGAAGGCGCCCCGCTGCGCCGGCTTGGCGACGATTGGGCGAAGACAAAAGTCGTGGTGGTCAAGGATCCCCCGGCGGTATCCTGAACCTGCCTTTTCATTTCAGATCTGGCACGGCGAAGACCCCCTTCGCCGCGGCCAGCTTGATCTTCTGATTCTTCGCGTATGCCGCTCCCGCGGCATCGCGCAGGTCATTGCGGTCCTTGCCGGCCAGCCAAGGCTCCAGCGCGTCGTGGAGGATGAAAGAGCCGGGATACATGTACTGCGTGGTCAGTAGTACGGGGCGGGCGCCGGCATTTCTCAGCCGCGTATCGAAGTAGGTATCGCTCATGCAGCAGAGCACCACCGCATCGGTCTTGCCCGCGGCCTTCGCGGCGGGCGGGTCGATGGGGGTATCCATCAACACGTTGTGGCCGATGAAGGCGACAAGATCCTGCTTGCCCGACACCATCGCCTTCTCAAAGGCGATATAGCAGTCCTTCAGGTTCGAGCCGCGCCATGCCTCCGCGACCAGCACGGCATCGTGCGAAACATGCCGGAAGGTAAGGCGCTCGAGGATACGTTCGTCGCCGGTCGCCGTCTCGCGTTTCTCCAGTTTCCAACGCTTGCTGACCTTGAAACAGGAGCGCAGGCCGTCGCTGCAGCCCCAGTAGAGATTCTCGTCCGGCTTGTTGCCGTCGCCGATTCTGGCACCCACCTTTACGATCCCCTGCGTTGCGTTGTCGCAGAGGCCCACGAAGACCGCGATCCGCTTTTCCGCCGCGACGACCGGGGACAGCAGGAACAGACAGAGGAGGAAAAACCGCATCAGGATAAAACGTCACCGGACGCAGGGTTTTTCCAAACTTGCGAAGGGAAGAAATCCCTGTGATTCCCATGGGAAATCCGGCAAGATCCCGGATGATTCGCCTCCTGTTCATCACCATTTCACGGGCGGTGCCACAGGGTTTCACAGAACTCCCATTCTTTCATCCGCCATGTCCATCCCGAGATCCTTGCGGCCTCTTGCTTATCTCGCCACCGGGCTCGCGGTCGGTGGACTGGGTGCGACCCTTTTCCGCGAGAGCCTGCCGGGTGCGGCAGGATCGCCGGAGGAGCAGGTTCGCAAGCTCGAGGTGAAGCTCAAGGACGCGCAGAACCAGATCGTGGCCCTGCAGGGCTCCGGCCGCACCAAGCAGGGCCGGACTTTTGCCGATGGCGCGCGCGGAATCGTGGAGGACATCCGGGCGGGACGGCCGGTAAGCCCGGAAGACCTGTTCCGAGCCAGCCAACCGCTGCTGCGCGATCTTTCCCCCATTTTCGACCGCATGCGCATCCGGGAGGAGAAGCGCAATATCGACAGCCGGATGGGCGAGTTGACCCGCAAGTACGACCTCACTCCCGATCAGGAGGAGAAGCTCAAGAAGTGGTTCGAGCAGAAGGTGGAGGCGGATGCGAAACGCTTCAGCGATCTCGTCGCGAACGACCGGACCACGCTCGAAGATCTCATGCGGGAGAGCGAAGCGAAGCGTTGGGACGATGGACTGGATGGTTTCATGCCTTCCATCCTCGGCGGCGAGAAGCTCGCGGACTTCCGGGAAGAACGGATGAACGAGAAGATCGAAAGGGTCCAGGAGGAGGCGGACATGCGGGTGGAGCGAGTGGACTCGGTCGTGCATCTCGACCATGCCCAGCGGGAGCAAGTCTTCGCCATCATGGCCCGCGGCTCGCGCGACTACGACCCGGCGATGGTGCTTGAAGGGGCATCAGGTGACATCGGCGATACCCCCGGCGGAGGGGACCGCAATCAGGCCATGCTCTCCGTCCTGCGACCGGACCAGCGGGCAGCCTGGGAAGCGGAACGCGAACGTCGTCGTCAGGAAACCTCGAAGGAGATGAACGAGATGGGGCTGTCGATGCCGCGGAATTGGGATCCTCTCGAAGATTACTGAGAAAGCGCATGCATCAGCCGATTCCTGCCATCGATGTCCGCTATCTGCGGGTGGACTACGGCAACTTCACCGCCGTGGACGATCTCTCGCTGACCGTGCCTCCCGGCGAGGTTTTCGGCCTCGTGGGGCCGAACGGCGCAGGCAAGACCAGCACCTTCCGTGTGCTCACCACGCTGATGGAGCCGACCTACGGCGAGGTGATCCTCGACGGGGTGGACGTGCTGGAGGATCTGGAGAGCGCGCGGCGGATCATCGGCTACATGCCGGATCTCGCACCGGTGCCTTCCGATCTCAAGGTGTGGGAGTTCCTCGAATTCCACGCGGATGCCTACGGTCTCGGGACGCGCGCACAGCGTCGCGAGCGGGTGGCCGAGTGCCTGGAGGAAGTCGCTCTCACGCCGCAACGCAACAACTGGTGCAAGGCGCTCTCCCGCGGCCAAACCCAGCGGGTGGTGCTGGCCAAGACGCTGCTGCATCGTCCGCGCGTGCTGATCCTGGATGAGCCGGCAAGCGGTCTCGATCCGCTCGCACGCCGCGATCTTCGCAATGTCCTGCGCAGGCTGGCGAAGGGAGGCGCGACCGTGTTCGTAAGCTCGCACATCCTCAGCGAGCTCGCCGAGATGTGCACTTCGCTCTGCGTGATGAACCGCGGCAAGCTGCTGGCATCCGGCACGGTCGAGCAGGTTCGGGAGCAGCTTGGCAATACCGAGCGCAAGCTGACCGCCGCGTTGCTGAGCCGTCACGAGGAGGCCGCGGAATGGCTCTCCGCCCAGCCCGCGGTCCACGATCTGCGGATCGACGGCGACCGCGTGATCTTCGGCTTCACCGGCACGGACGAGTCGCAAGCGGATCTGATGGAAGGGCTGATCGCCCGCGGCATCCGCATGCGTGCCTTCGAGGAGAAGCGCAGTTCCTTCGAGGATATCCTGGTGGAAGTCGCCGAATCCAACCGCCGTCCATGAATCTTCCTCCGCCATCCTTCGCGCCGCAGCGGCATTCCTCGTGGAACCTCTTGCGGAATCCGATCTTCCGCCGCTATTGCCAATCCCGGTTGCGCTTGCGCGGGCTGTCCATCACCTTGCTGATCACGATCCTGGTCGCGGGTTTCATCGCGGGCATGTCCCATGCCATTGCAGTACAGGAGAATGAACGTGTGGAAGACCTGGCGCGCGGCGCCTTCATCGTCACGCTCGTGGTGCAAGGCTTGATCCTCTTCATGCTCGGGACCGCCCAAGTGGCGGGAGGGATGACGGCGGAGCGCGACGAGGGCGTGATCGACTACCAGCGTCTCGTGCCGATGTCGCCCCTGGCCAAGGTGGTGGGATACCTTTTCGGTCTGCCGGTGCGGGAGTATGTGATGTTCTTCACGACACTGCCTTTCTCGGCCTGGCTTGCATGGCGGGGCAATATCGCCCCGGAGACCTGGCTTCCGCTCTACACGGTTTTCTTCACTTCCACGCTGCTCTATCACTTCACCGGCTTGCTCACCGGCACCGTGGCCCGCAACCGTCGATGGGCCTTCCTCGCGTCGATAGGCCTGGTCTTCGCACTCTACACGGTAATACCCTACCTCTCGAAGTTCGGACTGGTGTTCTTCAAGTACCTGACGATCCGGCCGGTCTTCGAGGAACTCCTTCCCGGCATGTTGCCGCGGGATGCGGCTGCGGTCGTGGAGGCGGGACAGCGCCTCGTGCCGACGGTGAAGTTCTTCGGCCTCGATTTCTCGGAAATGGTCTTCACGGTGTTCTCGCAGGGAGGCCTCGTCATCACGTTCACCATGATGCTCTGCCGCAAGTGGCGGCGGCACGAATCCCATTTGCTCGGCAAGGTTTGGGCGACAGGGTTTTTCATCTGGATCCAGATGCTGTTGTTGGGGAACGCGCTGCCCTTGATTGACCCCGGCACGCTCTTTCCTTCGAGGGAGTTCACCCGCTATGCGCGGATGCTGCTGACCTGGTCGCCCAAGCCCGAGGAGGCGCTCGCGATGTCCGCGCTCTACGGCCTGGCGACCATGATGCTGCTCTTCATCCTGGGAGGCATCATCACGCCCACGCCGGAGAGCCAGATCCGAGGCTGGCGACGGGCCCGCAAGCAGGGGGACCGCTCGCTGCCCTTCCTCTCGGACACCTCGACGGCGTTCGGGTCGGTGGTGGTGATGGCTTTGGCCGGTGCCGCGGGATGGTATCTCTTCACGCGGGGGCTCGTCGAGTCGCGCTGGTTCGACGGGCACGTGTTGCCATTGTCGGTGTTCGGATACTTCGCAGCCATCCTGCTTGCTTCCGGGCTCGGATTCCAGGTCCTGCTGGAAACGAAGGGCGGCCGTGCGGTGGGCCTCGCCGCGATCTTCGTGGGCGTGGTCCCCATCATGATCGGGGCCTTGCTCAGTGCGATGGGTGGCCGGCTCGTGCCGATCGCGATGTGGTTCATCGGAATCTCGCCGCTCAGCATGCCGGCCTTTGCCGCGGGTTCGCTGCTGCCGATGGTGGAATTGCCCGAGCAGGTCATCCGCGCCGTCCCGCGGGCTTTCCAGTTCTGGCTCTTCGTTTCGGTGATCGGGACGGTATGGCTGGTGGTGCGCCTGTGGGAGACGCGGAGGGCGATGGCCGCCGACGTGCTTTCGGCGCCTGTGGAACCCGCCCCACCGATGGGATCCTGACGGCGTCAACCCCGCGGGTCCTGCCCGGCCTTCAGCCGCACCACCGAGAGTCGCGTGCGTTCCGCGATGAGCGCCCGCACCGCGGCAATGAAGA
>CAMLOZ010000301.1 GCA_946481625.1 uncultured Haloferula sp.
AGCCCATGCGCCCCGCCACCCTGCCCACCCCCGGCGTCAAACGCCGGCTGAGAAAAAATGCAACCGGCGATGAAGTCGTCTTCGAGGAAGACCACGAGATCCTCGGCCTCCGCTTCTCCTACCGCTGGCAATGCTCCGAACGCTTCGGCTTCGTCCGCCGCGCCCGCCTGGAAAACCTCGGCGATCACGCGCTCCGCCTCCGCCTCGTCGATGGCCTCGACAACCTCCTCCCCGCCGGCGTCGGGCAGCGCATGCAAATGCAGTTCAGTTGCCTCGCGGATGCCTACAAGCTCAGCGAACTCCACGCCGGCGGCCGCCTCCTCGTCCACCGCCTCGCCGCCGGCATCATCGACCGCGCCATCCCGCTCGAAAGCCTCCTCGCCACCACCGTCTGGACCCGCGGGCTCGATGGCGCGAAGTGCTACCTCTCCCGCCGCGATGCCCGCCTCTTCCTCCGCGGCCACGAACCGCCCCAGCCCGGCCACCTCCGCGGCAGCCGCGGCGCGTTCTTCCTCGCCACACCCCTCCTGCTCGATCCCCGCGGCTCCGCCGAATGGCTGATGGTCGCGGAAGTACGGCAATCGCAGTCGCAGGTTTCCGCCCTCTGCCAGCAGCTCGAAGACCCCGACCGCCTCGATGCCGAGGTCGCCGCGGATGTCGCCCGCGGCCGCGAACGCCTCCGGGCCCATGTCGCCGCCGCCGATGGCATCCAGCACGGTGCCGACCGCGATGCCACGCTGCACCATTACCACAATACCCTCAGCAATATCCTGCGCGGCGGCGTCCCGCTCGATGGCTCGAATATCCGCGCCCGCGCCTTCGCCGCCTACCTCGCGAAGCACAACAAGCACCTCTCCGATACCTCTCGTACCTGGCTCCGCCACCTGCCCGAGGTCCTGCCCCGCGACCGCTGGCTCGCGGAAGTCCGCTCCCTCGCCGAGCCCGACCTCGAGCGCCTCGCGGTCGAATACCTGCCGCTCGTCCTCAGCCGCCGCCACGGCGACCCCAGCCGCCCGTGGAACCGCTTCGCCATCCGCGTGAAGGACGAGGCCGGCGAGCCCGTCCAGTACTTCGAGGGCAACTGGCGCGACATCTTCCAGAACTGGGACGCCCTCGCCTGGAGCCACCCCGACTACCTCGATGCCTTCATCACGAAGTTCCTGAACGCCTCCACGCCCGATGGCTTCAATCCCTACCGCATCTCCTCGGACGGCATCGAGTGGGAAGTCCCCGACCCCCGCGATCCCTGGTCCGCCATCGGCTACTGGGGCGATCACCAGATCATCTACCTCCTCAAGCTGTTGGAACTGCAATCCGAGGTCCGCCCCGACTTCCTCGTCACCGGCCTGAACCGCGCCACGCACGTCTATGTCGATGTCCCCTACCGCATCCGCGGCTGGGACGAGCTCCTCGCCGATCCCCGCCACAGCGTGGACTTCGACCACGCCCGCCACGAGAAGCTGATGCAGCGCAAGGCCGCCATCGGCTCGGACGGCCTCCTGCTCCGCGATGCCGAGGGCCACCTCGTCCACGTCACGCTAATGGAGAAGCTGCTGCTTCCCGCCGCCGTGAAGCTCGCGAACCTCGTCCCCGGCGGCGGCGTGTGGATGAATACCCAGCGCCCCGAGTGGAACGACGCGAACAACGCGCTCGCCGGTTGCGGCCTCTCCGTCGTCACCGCCGGCTACCTGCTACGTTACCTGGAGTTCCTGCAAAGGCTCGTCACCGCCCATCACGTCGCCCGCTTCGGCATCACCGCGCACCTCGCCGAGCTGGTCGAAACCCTCGCCGATCTCTTCGCGAACCGCCGCTGGCTCCAGGAGGAACCGCTCGATCCCGCCGGGCGCTTCGCGCTCGTCTCCGCCGCCGGTCATGCCGCCGCCCGCCACCGCGAGCAGGTCTATCTAACAGGCCCCGGCAAGGCCGTCCCCCTCTCCCGCGAGACGCTCCTGAATTTCTTCCGCGGCGCCATCGCCGCCCTGCGCTGCACCCTCCGCCAGAACCGCCGCGACGACGGCCTCTACCACTCCTACAACATACTCGAAATCAACGTGCTTCACCGGCACATGGACCTCGGCCGCCTGCCCGAGATGCTCGAAGGCCAGGTCTCCATCCTCAGCTCCGGCCTCCTCGACCCCGCCGAAGCGGCGGATCTGTTAGATACCCTCCCCCGCAGCCCGCTCTTCTCGCAGCGCCACCAGAGCTACCTCCTCTATCCCGACCGCTGCTCCCCGGATTTCCTCGGTTTCAACCGCCTCGATGACTCCGCCGCCCACGCCATACCCGCGCTCTCCGCCATGCTCCAGCACGGCGACCACCGCATCCTCCAGCCGGACCCCGCCGGCGGCTTCCGCTTCCACCCCGCGCTCGTGAATGAATACGAGCTCGCCGCCGCCCTCGACTCCCTCCCCGCGGAGACCGGCTTGGCCCATGCCGACCGCCAGGCCATCCGCGCGCTCTACGAATCCACCTTCCGCCACCGCGCCTTCACCGGCCGCAGCGGCACGATGTTCGCCTACGAGGGCCTCGGCTGCATCTACTGGCACATGGTCTCGAAGCTCATGCTCGCGGCACAGGAGATCGCCCTGAAGATCGCCCCGGACGACCCGCTCTCCCCGCGCCTCGCCGCCGCCTACTACGGCATCCAGCGCGGCCTCGGCTTCCGCAAGACCGCCGCCGACTACGGTGCCTTCCCCGCCGATGCCTACTCGCACAGCCCCGCCCACGCCGGCGCCTGCCAGCCCGGCCTCACCGGCCAGGTCAAGGAAGGCATCCTCTGCCGCCTCGGCGAGCTCGGCGTCAGCTTCGTCCAGGGCGGCATCCGCTTCCACCCCCTCCTCCTCCGCGCCGCTGAATTCGCCGCCGAGGACAGCGAAGGCAGCCGCGTCCTCTCCTTCACCCTCGCCTCCGTCCCCGTCACCTACCGCCCGCGCGAATCCCTCGGCGACGCCCGCCTCACCCTCCATTTCGACGACGGCACCCGTCAAACGCTCGAAGGCGACCTCATCCCGCCCGCCATCGCCACCGGCATCATCCGCCGCACCCACCGCATCCGCCAGATCCAAGCCGACATCCCCGCCACCTGGCTCCTCTCCTGACCCTCGCCCTTCAAACTTGGACGTTCGACGTTCGCCTCCCCCTCCTTCCCCGCGCGCAGCGCCACTTCGATTTATGATTAGAAGATCAGTGATTAGTGATTAGTATTTACCGACCACCCACCCTTCACCTTTGCACCCCACCACCACCCTCCCGGTAAAGGAAAAGATCGGCTACGGCCTCGGCGACACCGCCTCGAACATCTTCTTCCAGTTCATCAACATCTTCCTCCTCTACTACTACACCGACGTCTTCGGCCTCGCCCCCGCCGCCGTCGGCACCCTCTTCATCGTCGCCCGCTTCTGGGATGCCATCAGCGACCCCCTCATGGGCGCGCTCGCCGACCGCACGAATACCCGCCGGGGCAGGTACCGCCCCTACCTCCTCTGGATGGCCGTCCCCTTCGGCGTGATCGGCTACCTCACCTTCGCCAATCCCGCCTTCGATCCGCAGGGCAAGCTGATCTACGCCTACCTCACCTACTTCCTCCTGATGACCGTTTACACGGCCATCAACGTCCCCTACTCCGCCCTCATGGGCGTCATGACCCCCTCTTCCGCCGAGCGCACCTCGCTCTCCAGCTACCGCTTCGTGGGGGCCTTCTCCGGCATGCTTCTCATCTCCCTCGCCGTGCGCCCGCTCGTCCGCAAGCTCGGCGGCGATGACGAGGCGCTCGGCTTCAAGCTCACCATGGCGATCCTCTCGGTCGTCGCCGTCATCTTCTTCCTCATCACCTTCGCCACCACGAAGGAGCGCATCAAACCGCAGGATGAAAACGGCCACAGCCTCCGCAAGGACATCGGCCTGCTCTTCAAGAACCGCCCCTGGGTCGTCATGGTCGTCGCCGCCGTGCTCACCCTCTCGAATGTCGCCGTGCGCGGCGCCGTCACCGCCCACTTCTTCAAGTACTACGTCGGCGACGACGGCACGCCGTACGTCTGGTTCCTCGACCGCATGTCCTTCGCCATGACCTCCGGCGCGATCGCCTTCATCTGCGGCATCTTCTTCACCTCCTGGCTGGGCAAGCGCTTCGGCAAGCGCAATGCCCTCATGGCCCTCACCCTCCTGAATGCCCTCACCCTCCTCGTCTTCTACTTCATCCCCGCCGACGCCTACTGGACGATGATCGCCGTCAACGCCCTCGGCAACCTCCTCGCCGGACCCACCCCCGCCCTCGTCTGGGCCATCTACACCGATGTCGCCGACTACGGCGAATGGCGCTTCGGCCGCCGCACCACCGGCCTTGCCTTCGCCGCCGCCATGTTCGCCCAGAAGCTCGGCCTCACCATCGGCGGCGGCGTCTCCGGCTGGCTCCTCGACTACTACGGCTTCGTCGCGAATGCCCCGCAAACCGCCCAAACCCTCCTCGGCATCCGCCTCATGTATTCCATCCTTCCCGGCGCCCTCGCCCTCGCCAACGGCATCGTCCTCCTCTGGTATCCCCTCACCGAATCCACCGTCGCCCGGATGGAAGCCGACCTCGCCAAGCGCCGCGCCTGAGGACCGAGGACACTCCCATCGTCGTAGAACATGCGCAGCCCATAAGGATCGACGACACTCCTGTCGTCGCCGTGCACGTGCCCGCCGGGGACAGAGTGTCCCCTCTCCCCATCGCTCCCGCCTCAAGCTCCAGCCATAAGCCCTCCCTCACTCCACCACCAACCCCGAAAAATCCTCCGCCACCATTCCCACCTCCCCCGTCTCGTGCCGGAACACGAAAATCTCCTCCCCATATACCGACCCATCCGCTCGCGACGGCAGCAAGATCATCACATCCCCCGCGCTATTCTCCCCGATCGCCAGCGCCTCCTCCGGAAACCCCCGCCACTCCCGCGCCGACTTCGTCTCCGCGATCACATGATCACAACTCCGGCTCAACCTCTTCCGATCCGACTCATCCCGGATCGGATGCAGATCCCACTCATCGTCTTCCGTAAAAGCGATGCACCCGTTCTTCCCCATCATCGCCGCCCGATAACCCGCCGGCAACCGCCGCCCCAGCTCCGCCTCCGTCGCCGCCACCTGTTCCTCTGAAATATCGAATGCCATGGCTGCTATCGCCCCTTTCCAACAATTCTCCAATCCACCTCCAAAAGCAAG
>CAMLOZ010000302.1 GCA_946481625.1 uncultured Haloferula sp.
CACGGTGAAACGGGGCAACTCGGATATTACTCCGGCCAGCTTCAGGGGAGAAACTCAGCAGCTTGGACCTTTCCTGTCAGCGCATTTCAAACCAGCTTCGCCTTCACTCCCTCGATTTCCTCGCTGAGCGCTTCCCATCGCGAGATCGCGGCTTCGAGCTTCTGGGTGACTTGTTCGACGGTATTGCCAACGAGGCGGAACTTTGCGGGAGATGCCACTACCTCGGGCTTGGAGAGATCCGCGGTCGCGTTCGTCTGGGCGACTTCCAGATCCGCGATGCGCTTTTCAAGCGTGGCAAGTTCGTCTTCCAGCGGCTTGAGGACCTGCGTGCGGATCTTGCGCTGCTCGGCTTCGATCCGCTTCTGATCCTTGCGGCTCGGCGTGGCCGACTTCTCGGTGGACGCCTTGCCGTCGCCTGCCGCCTGGACGCTGCGGGAGGACAGGGTGGGACCGGATTTTTCGTCGGCGGTCTTCTCCAGATAGTAAGTGATGTTGCCTTGGAAGAGACGGGGATCCTCACCCGGACGGAATTCCAAGGTCTTGTGCACCACCGGATCGAGGAAGGCGCGGTTGTGCGAAACGATCATCACCGTGCCGGCATAGTCGGCCAGCGCGCGTTGCAGCACTTCCTGCGACTGCATGTCGAGGTGGTTGGTCGGCTCGTCCAGGATCAAGAAGTTCGCCGGGGCCACCAGCATGCGCACCAAGGCGACTCGCGAACGCTCGCCGCCCGAAAGCACGCCGACCTTCTTGAACACGTCGTCGCCGCGGAAAAGGAAACAGCCTAACAGGTTCCGGCAATACGGACCGGACTCGCGGCTCGCCACTTCCTCCACCGTTTCGAGCACCGTCTTGGTGGGATCCAGCTCGTCCGCATGGTTCTGCGAGAAGAACGAGGTGGCGACGCGCAGGCCGAATTCATGGCTGCCATCGTCCGGCGCTTCCTGGCCGGTGATGATCCGGCAGAAGGTCGATTTGCCCGCGCCGTTCGGACCGACGATCGCCATGCGCTCGCCGCGGTTGATCTCGAAGTCGAATTTCTTGAAGATCTGAAGCGGTCCGTAGGACTTCGAGACCTTCTCCAGCTTTGCCACCAGGTTGCCGCTGGCAGGAGGGGGCGGGAACTTGAAGTTCATCACCGCGTCCGCCGCTTCCGGCGGTGGGATGCGCTCGATCTTCTCCAGCATCTTGACGCGGGACTGGACCAGAGTCGCCTTGTTTGCGGAGGCGCGGAAGCGGTCGATGAAGCGCTGGACATCCGCGATTTCGCGCTGCTGGGCGAGGTAGCGTTTTTCGTGGATCTCCCGTCGCAACACGGACTCGTTCTCGTAATAGCTGTAGTTCCCGGAGTATTCCTCGCAGCGGCCGTGATGGAAGGCGAGGGTGCGGGTGCAGAGCGTGTCGAGAAGCGCCCGGTCGTGCGAGATGAGCAGGATCGCGCCGGGGTAATTGATGAGATACTGCTCCACCCAGCGCTGCGTGCCGATGTCGAGGTGGTTGGTCGGCTCGTCGAGCAGGAGGACTTCGGGCTCCTGGAGGAAGAGCTTCGCCATCGCGATGCGCATCTGCCAGCCGCCGGAGAATTCGCCGCAGTCCCGCTCGAAGTCGCCCTTGCTGAAGCCCAGGCCTTGGAGCACGGACTCCACCTTCGGCTTCATGCGCGAGGGATCGTTGTCTTCGAGTTGGAGTTCCAGCGCGCCGATCTCCTCAAGCAGGTCGCCATACGGAGAGGAGCGGGGATCGAGCTTCTCGAGTTCGGAGGAGAGACGCTCGATCTTCTCCTGGAGCGCGAGTGTTTCGCCGAAGGCCCGCATCGTCTCGTCCCAGAGCGAAATGCCTTTCACGTGGATGCCCTCCTGCGGCAGGTAGCCCACCCGCGTGTTTCGCGGCACCACGACCTTGCCGCCCGAGGTCTCGATGATCCCGGCGATTGCCTTCATCAGCGTCGATTTCCCGGCCCCGTTGTGACCGGCAAAGGCGATCCGCTCCCTCGGCATGATCGAGAAGGTCAGATCGGAAAACAGGACGCGGGCGCCGTACTCGACGCGGAGATTGTGGACGGAAAGCATGAGCCGCGCGGAGACTTGCGGGCTCGGGGGCCGGGGTCAAGGGGTTGGAGCCGAACATCGGAGGCCAGCGCCTGATTTTGCCAGCCGTTGCGCCGGGACCGCAAAAATACGCGTAGGAAATCGGCTCCCGATGACGTTTCATCCCGGCGTGAGGTGGTTCCCGGTCCTGCTGGCATTGGTGCAAGCTGCGTCGGCGGATGCCGATTTCTGGGATCTCGCTCCGATCCGCTACTCGGATACCGGCCCGACCGACCGGCTGGCGAAGCTGGCCGGGGACCTGGCTTCGGGCAGGAAGAAGACCGAGGGCAAGACCGGTTTGGAGCGCCTCCGCTTCGTGCTCAAGGAGCTATCGGTTCCCGAGGAGTCCCAGGTGCTGGTGTTCTCCAAGACCAGCCTGCAGATTGCCCTGATTCACCCGAAGAACCCCCGGGCCCTGTTCTTTTCGGACGAAGCCTACGTGGGCTACGTGCCGGGCGGATCCATCGAGGTGATCGTGCAAGACCCGGTGCTCGGACCGGTATTCTACGTCGTGGAGCCGGGCGGGCCCGACGGGATCGAGATCGAGCGGGACACCTCGCTCTGCATGTCCTGCCATGGCACGACCCGCACCGAGGGCGTGCCTGGCATGCTGGTGCGCTCGGTCTTCCCGAATGGCGAGGGACACCCGATGCTCGCGATGGGCACCACCCAGGTTTCGCACGAGACGCCGCTGCCGGACCGCTGGGGCGGCTACTACGTCACCGGCCGGAGTTCGCTGCCCCACCTCGGCAACCGCACCTTTGTCGAAGGCGGCGAGGAGAAGCCCGCACCGAGCGATCTGGACCAGCTTGGCGGGCTCATCGATGTGGCGAAGTATCCCCGCCCGACCAGCGATATCGTGGCGCTGATGGTGCTGGAGCACCAGTGCCGGATGCACAACCTGCTCAATGCCGCCGCCCTGCAGTACCGCCGGGCGCACTACATCGGATCCGCCATCGATCCCGATGCAGACCCCGACCAGGGGTCCGCGGGCAGGGTGGCGGACGGGATGGCGCAGAAGATCGTGGAGTGCCTTTTCTTCAAGGACGAAGCCGAGCCCGGCGAGGACCTGGTCGGCGGAGAAGAATTCCAGAAGGTTTTCCCGGCCCGCTATCCGAAGAGCTCCTCGGGGGAATCCTTGGCCGAGTTCCACCTCTACGACCGCATCTTCAAGAACCGCTGCTCCTACATGGTCTATTCAAGGGCGTTCACGGAACTGCCGCCGCGCGTGAAGCAGTCTGTCTTCGCACGCATGAAGACGGTCCTCGCCGGGGAAGACTCCTCCTACGATTATCTCAAGGAGTCCGAGCGCAAGCGGATCGGTGGAATCCTGAAAGAGACGCTCCCGGGATGGAAAGGCGGAGATCGCTAACCGCTTCATTGCCCGGAGAGGAAGCGGATCGCTTCCAAACGCCTGGCATCTTCTTCCAAACAGCGGAACCGGCCGGACGGAAGGGAGGACGCGTTGGGGGGAGAACCACATCCTCCGGTTTCCGCCGGCCGGCCCGGTTATTGGGGGGAGTTGTTGTAAGGATGAACGGCGCTTCAAATCATTCGGTCTCGATGCCACCAAGCAGGCCGCGGACCTCCAATTTGCGGTCCACGGTGAAGGTGACGTGATCGAGGCGCTCCGTGCCGAAGGGTGTTTCGGTCAGAAGCTCGATGGTGTAGGTGCCGTCCTCGGGGAAAGCTGAGTCGTAGTCGGCGATTACGAGCGTGTCGCTCAAGCTGGTGCTCTGGTCCAGCACCTTGGTGGAGCCTTCGATCCGGACCGGATTGAGGGCCGGTCCCACCGGGCCCTTGTAGGCCTGGAGATAAGTCCCGCTGCGCGGATAGAGATCGCTCATGACGACGGTAAGCTGCGGGGCCTTCGAGCGCACCCGGTCACCGTCGTTCAGACCCGCGATCGTGCCGGATGCCACCGGCCAGACTTGCACGTTCGCGCTGGCGATCTGGGATTGGGTGAAGCTCCCGTCCGCCAAGGCGTGGACCACGAAGTGCTCCTCGCCGCTTACCTTGGTCGGATCGGAACCGGTAAGGCTGGTAGCGGCGAAGCGGAGGACCGTCGGGCCGTTGTTGTAGATCGAAGCACTCGACTTCGGTGTCCCGGAGGTGGCCTGGGCCGGAGTGAAGGACGTCACACCGTTCGTGTATGCCTTCACATGGTGCTCAAGCAGCACCCGCTTCGCAGCGTCCTGAATGCCCGTGCCGGAAAGCAGCCCCGCGACGTTGATCGTTACCGTGAAGGGCATGTCCGCACGGGTCCGCGGACGGAGGGGATAAGGGTCGAGCGTCTGGATCGTGACACTGGCGGAGGGCATGTAGGCACCCACCAGCTTCTGATCGAGGAGATACTCGGTTCCGGTGTCCTGCTTGATCGTCCACAACTGGAACAAGGCACCGCCGCTCTCCAGCAAACCTTGGGAGGAGGCCGTGCCCGCGGGGTTCACGGACATTGACCAGACGACCCCCGTGGACTGCTGGGTCTGGTGCACGAAATTGACGTAGCCTTCCCCTGAGGCATGGACATGCGAGCAGAGGAGCGTGCCGAGGAGAAGATACGTTTTCATTTCTGGGTTACAGCGGGGGTTGCGGGTTCCGTGATCTTGACGGAGATCGGTCCGCCGAGATGGACGGCCACGATCACCTTGGTCTGGTTCAGCCAGAATTCCTTGCGCGCATCCTGCAGCGGGACCTTCCCGGCGGCCTGGTCGAAGGTGACCTCTTCCGTCTGGATCCACGCGCGGTTCGCGATCAGGAAATCCGACCAGGGCAGCAGGGTGCCGATCGGCTTGGTGCCGACCCTCGGGCCCATCTGTGCCGGCACGTGGAGCACGGCACCCTTCGGCACCAGCGTCCAGTGGGTGCCGTCATGGAGGATCTCCGATTGCTTGATCAGCGACTGGCCCTCGGGGCGGGTGACTTGGGCCTCCTTCTCGGCGGCCTGCTGTTGCTTCTTAAGATCGTCGAAAGGCGAGCCTGCCTGGCGTTCGGCCATTTGTTCCGGGGTGATCCGGTCGGTTACCGGCGGAGAGGCGAGGGCGCTTCCAGCGGCGGCGGCAAAGAGGAGAATCGAGGTTTTCATCGGGGGGAGGTGAAGGGGGGC
>CAMLOZ010000303.1 GCA_946481625.1 uncultured Haloferula sp.
TGGCGGAGAATTCCGAGACCCGCGGGTGCATGGTGATCAAGCCGTGGGGCTACGGGATCTGGGAACTGATCCAGCAGCAGCTCGACCGGAAGTTCAAGGCGACCGGGCACCAGAATGCGTACTTCCCCCTGCTGATCCCGCTTTCCTACCTGGAGAAGGAAGCCGAGCACGCCGAGGGTTTCGCGACCGAATGCGCGGTGGTCACGCATCACCGTTTGGAAGCGCAGAAGGATCCGGCGACAGGAAAGACGAAGATGATCCCGACCGGGGAGCTGACCGAGCCGTACGTCATCCGCCCCACTTCGGAGACAATCATCGGCGCGGCCTTCTCGCGCTGGGTGCAGAGCTACCGCGACCTGCCGCTGCTGATCAACCAGTGGGCGAACGTGATGCGCTGGGAGATGCGCCCGCGCTTGTTCCTGCGCACGGCGGAGTTCCTCTGGCAGGAAGGCCACACCGCGCACGAGACGAAAGATGAGGCGATCGCCGAGACCCGCCTGATGCACGGGGTGTACGAGGAGTTCCTCAAAAACCACCTCGCGATCCCGGTGATCCCCGGCGAGAAGACGGAAAACGAGCGTTTCCCCGGCGCCGAGATGACGCTGACGGTCGAAGCCATGGTGCAGGACCGCAAGGCGATCCAGGCGGGGACCTCGCACTATCTCGGGCAGAATTTCTCGCAGGCGCAGGAAATCGCTTTCACGGGCCGCGACGGAACCAAGCAATACGTGCACACGACCTCGTGGGGGGTTTCCACCCGCATGATCGGCACCTTGATCATGGCGCACGCCGATGACGACGGGCTCGTGCTGCCGCCGCGCGTGGCCACGCAGCAGATCGTGATCGTGCCCGTGACCCCTAAGGAAGATACGAAGCAAGGTGTGCTCGATGCCTGCCATGCCCTGGCGGAAACGTTGCGGCTGGAGAAGAATTTCCACGGCGACCCGCTGCGCGTGCATGTCGATGCCCGCGATATCCAGGGCGGCGTGAAGAAGTGGGAGTGGATCAAGAAGGGGGTGCCGATCCGGATCGAAATCGGCCCGCGCGATATCGAGACCCGCAAGGTCTGCGTGCAGCGCCGCGACCGCGGCAGCAACGAGAAGGAGTTCATGGACAAGGAGGATTTCCTCCAACAGGCGACGGACATCCTGCAGGAAATCCACAACCATCTGCTCGAGCGCGCGACCGCCTTCCGCGATACGAATATCGCGCCCTGCGATTCCATCGATGCCTTCCACGCCCACTGGAGTCAGGACAATCCGGGCTGGTTGCTCACTCCTTGGGCCGGCAGCCCGGACGAGGAGGACGCTATCTCGAAGCAGCACAAGATCACGATCCGCTGTCTGCCACTCGACAAGCAGGATGAAGCGGAAGCACCGTGCATCCTCACGGGGAAGCCGACCAGGTCGCGCGCGATCTGGGGTCGCAGTTATTGATCGTCCTTGCGGATGGCGGCGGCTAACGCCGACGCACCGGCTTCCTGTCCGCAGGGAGCGGGATTGACTTGCCGTGCGGGCGCTACAGCCTCGTCGGGTCCTTGAAGCAGGAGCTGAAGCACCGCTGGAGCATCTCCCACAATTACCTCGCCGGAATCACGGCGGGGGATTGGTGGCGTTTGCTTCATGACAATAACTTCGCGGTCGATCCGGTTTACTGGCACCGCGCGGCCTTCGTGAGCCTGTTAAGTATCGTCAACTCCTGGCACCGTCGGAAGGAGGAACAGCTCTTCGGCGAGCAGATCGCGGCAATGGAGATCAGACAGGCACCGGTCTTCGTCATCGGCCATTGGCGCAGCGGAACCACTCACCTTCACAATCTCCTGGCGCAGGATGACACGGGCTTCGCCTACGCGAACACCTACCAGGTGGTGAATCCGCACACCTTCCTGACCACGGAGGAGGCGAACGTGCGGCGCTTCGCCTGGCTGCTTCCCGACAGGCGGCCGATGGACAACATGGCGCTCCGCTTCGATTCGCCGCAGGAGGATGAATTCGCGCCGCTTCTCATCACCTTGCTCTCTTCCTATCTCGGTGTCTCGTTCCCGCGGCGGGAGGACCGCTATGCGCGCTATCTCAGCTTCGAGGATGCCTCCGCGGAGGAGATCGCGGAATGGAAGCGCGGCTTCGAATGGTTCCTGAAAAAGCTGACGCTGAAATACGGTCGCCGCCTGCTGCTCAAGTCGCCTCCCCACACCGCCCGCATCGGCCTGCTGCGGGAGATGTTTCCGGATGCGAAATTCGTCCACATCCACCGCCGGCCGGAGGAGGTCTTGCAATCGTTCCGGCACTACTACGATACCGCGATGTGGCATACCTATCTCCAGCGACCCGACCGAAGCCGGATTGACGACGAGATCTTCCACCGCTACCGCACCTTGATGGGCGCTTTCTTCGCCCGGCGGGACTCGATCCCGCGCGGGAACTTCCATGAAGTGTCCTTCGCGGAACTGGAGCGGGATCCGATCGGGACCGTGGCGGGGATCTATGAGGCTCTCTCGCTTGACGGTGCCGCGCAGGCCCTGCCGAAGATCAAGGCCTACGCGGATACCTTGGACGGCTATGAGAAGAACCGCTTCGAGCCCCTCGACGCCGCGGCGAAGCAGCGCATCCGCGACGAGTGGAGCCCTTTCTACGAACCGCTCGGATACCGCGTCGAATGAAACGCCGGATCGCTCCCGGGCCTCCCGGCTCGCCGCTCACCGGGCACTTGCACCGGCTGCGCCATGACGTGCTCGGCCTGCTGACCGATGCCACGCGGGATCACGGCGATGTCGTGCGTTTCCGCGTGGGCCCGCTGGTGATGCATCTGGTGAATCATCCGGACCATGTCGCGCAGGTGATGATCCGGAACCGGAAGAACTACGACAAGGCCTCGCGCAGTTCGGCGTGCCTCGCGCTGATCTGCGGCGAGAGCCTGCTCACGGCGAATGGCGATGTCTGGAAGCAGCGGCGCCGGATCATCCAGCCGATGTTCCACCGCACGGCGGTCGAGGGATTTGTTGCGGCGATCGCTTCATGCACGGGGGAGATGCTCGATGCGTGGGCGGCCAAGGCAAGGGAGGGAGAGCCGGTGGATGTCGCTTCGGAGATGATGCGGCTTACGTTCCGGGTGGTCGGCCGCTGTCTTTTCGGTGCGGATCTCGAACGCGAGGCGCGCGCCGTGGAGGACGCGATGCACGTGATGGTGATGCATACCTACCGGCGCTGGCGGAGCATCCTGAACGCACCGCCTTCCTGGCCTACGCCGGCGAACCTGCGCTTCCGCCGCGCGGTGGCGGAGGTTGATGCGATCATCGCACGCTTGATCGCGATGCAGCGCGCGGCTCCTCCGGAATCGCCGAATCTCCTCACGATGCTGATGGGGAGCCGCGATGCCGAGAGCGGTGTCGTGCTGCGCGACGACGAGATCCGCAACGAAGCGATCACCTTCCTCCTCGCCGGTCACGAGACGACCGCGAACGGACTCGCGTGGGCGCTCTTCCTCATCGAGCGACATCCGGATCGGGCGGAGGAGATCCGCAAGGAGGTGGAAAGGGCCTGCGGTGGGGACATGCCGCGCTTCGCGGACTTGCCGCAGCTATCCAAGGCCCTCCACGTCTTCGAAGAGTCGGTGCGCCTTTATCCGCCGATCTGGGCGATGGAACGGCACGCGATCGCCCGCGACGAGATCGGCGGCTACCATATCCCGAAGGGGTCGGGGGTCATCATCAGCCCATACACCCTGCACCGGCATCCCGGGTTCTGGGAGCGGCCGGAGGTGTTCCTGCCGGAGCGTTTCGAGCAGCGGGATCACACGGCCTACTATCCCTTCGGTTCGGGTGCACGGTTCTGCATCGGCAGCGAGTTCGCCCTGGCGGAGGCGCGGGTCATCCTGCCGATGATCTTGAGGAGGTTCAGGATCATCGCGGAGCCGGGGCAGAGCGGCGAGCCGGAGGCGGGCATCACGCTGCGCTTGAAGCATGGCTTCAAGGTGCGGTTGACGGAGAATTGACCGCGCGGCCCTTCTTCGCGGATCAGGGCCGATTCACCGGGACGGGATTGGTCTTTGCCGGGAGTTCAGTGACCGGTTGCCGCAGGGCGTGAAGGTAGTAAACCACATGCGGGCGGGAGCCCTCGAAGTGGATCTCCCTCGGATCCGTATCGGTGATGGTGTATGAATCCGCGAGGATCTCCTTCCACTTGTCCTCGCCGATGAGATGGACTTCGAACCTTTTCATGGGATATCAAGCGTCCACCGGATAACGGGGCGGATCAAGGAAACTGTCAGTGCTTCGCGCGTCTTGGTGATGACCCTGACGTTTTCCTTGAATGCTTCCTGAATGTCAGAGCGGCGAACAGGTGTCCCCGGATTCCCGAGCCGCAGCGAGGAGGAGCGAATTTTTGAACGAAAATCGCTCCAAAAGTCGTTTTATGGCCGTGAAATTGATGGTGTTTTTCGGATTCCTTTTTTCAAGCCTCGCCCTCTGCGCTTCACCGGATGCGGAGATCGCCGCCAAGGTGCCGAAGGCGAAGGCGATCTTGGATGCCTGGCAGGCGAAGAATCCGGTCCGTGCGGAGAAGAAGGTGCATATCGTATATTGGACGCCTTCCGACCGCGAGCCCGCGCCCCGTTACGAGGAGCGCCTCGGCACGATCATGGAGGACATCCGTGACTTCTACGCGCGCGAGATGAAACGCCTCGGCTTCGGCCCGATGAGCATCCGCCTCGACTATGGCGATGGCGGCAAGATGAAGGTGCACCTGGTGAAAAGCCGCAGGCCCTACGTGGATTTCGACGTGCAGTCCGGAGGTGCCATCCGCAACGAGTGCCTCACCACCCTGCGTGCCGCGGGGATCGATCCCGAGAAGGAAACGATCGTGATCTTCTGTAACATGTCGAACTGGGACGCCGCGAAGAGCACGATCTCCCAGAACAGTCCCTACTACGCCGGCGGTTCAAACCGCCAGGGCACCGCATGGCAGGTGGACTCTCCGATCCTCGAACTCGGCTCGCTCGCGAACAAGGAACCCCGTGTGAAAGACGGCCAGTATGGCGACATTTCCATCGGCCGCTACAACTCCATCTTCATCGGCGGCATTTGCCATGAACTGGGCCACGCACTCGGGCTGCCCCACAACCGCGAACGCCCCGACGAGGCCGAAGCCTTGGGTACCGCGCTCATGGGCAGCGGCAACCGCACCTATGGC
>CAMLOZ010000304.1 GCA_946481625.1 uncultured Haloferula sp.
GAAGGCGGGAAGCGGGCGGAGCGGTCTTGCTTTCGGCTCGCTGGTGCAGCAGCAGGAATTCGAAACGAAGGCGAGAACAGAGAGGGAGACGATGGCGATTGCGCGGAACATGGCTGGAGTCAAAAGGGGTTTTACGGATTTCGCTAGAAAAATGATTGCAGCACAAAAAATTTGCAGGGTGGACCAGCAGGCGGTCCACCCTGCGTTAAGTCATCGTGCAGGGACCCGGAGGTCGCCGCCGATCAACCCTTCTTACTTGGCGGGAGCCACGTAGGTCGGGGAGGCGGGAGCCGGGGCCGGACGGCTTTCGCAGCAAGAGGCGGCCAGCAGGGTGCCGAGGGCGGCGGCGCTGAGGGAGACGACTTTGATGAATTTCATGGTAGTTGCTTTCGGTTGGTTTCGAGACTGCGGAAGGTGTCCGCACCCTCGACGACTCTAACGGAACGGAAAGGCCGCGCAAGGTAAAAGCCGGAGCCGCCCGCGCACGATTCGGTTGCCAGACGGGGATCCGGCCCTACACTCGCCGCTCCCAAATTCATGAGCGAACCCAAGCACGTCGCCATCGTCGGCGCCACCGGAGCGGTCGGCGAAGAAATGCGTCTTTGTCTCGAGCAGCGGAACTTCCCGGTCGGCAAGCTGACCGTGCTGGCATCCGCACGCTCGGCCGGGAAACGCATCCCTTTCGCGGGTCAGGATGTGGTCGTGCAGGAACTCACCCACGATAGCTTTGCCGGAGTCGATATCGCCCTCTTCTCGGCGGGCGGCGGCATCTCGAAGGAGTTTGGACCCTCCGCTGCGGCGGCAGGGGCGGTCGTCATCGACAACTCCTCGGCCTTCCGCATGGATGCGGACGTTCCGCTGGTGGTGCCCGAGATCAACCCGCAGGCGGCCAAGGACCGCCCCCGCGGCATCATCGCGAATCCGAACTGCACCACCATCATCTCGCTGATGGCGCTGGCCCCTCTCCACGAGGCCTTCGGGCTGAAGTCGATCATCGCTTCCTCCTATCAGGCGGTGTCCGGATCGGGTGCCCAAGGCATCCTTGAACTCGAAGAGCAGGTGAAGGCCATCACGGCAGGCCAAGCCTTCGAGCCGAAGATCTACCCCCGCCAGATCGCCTTCAACGTGATCCCTCAGGTGGATGCCTTCACCGACAACGGCTACACCAAGGAAGAGCTGAAGATGCTCAACGAGGGTCGCAAGATCCTCGGCCACCCGGATCTCAAGGTCTCCTGCACCTGCGTCCGCGTGCCGGTCTATCGTTCCCACTCCGTCTCGATCACCGCGCAGTTCGAGCGCCCGGTGGATGTCGAAGCCGCCCGCGCCGCCTTCGCCGGCAAGCCGGGCATCAAGGTCGTCGATGATCCGGCGAACAAGGTTTTCCCCGTTCCGCTGGACACCACCGGCAAGGACGACTGCCTCGTCGGCCGCATCCGCAAGAACCTCGTCCTCGACAACGCCCTCGACCTCTGGGTCGTCGGCGATCAGGTCCGCAAGGGTGCCGCGCTCAATGCGGTCCAGATCGCGGAGATCCTGTGACGGGAATTTGAACCGCCAAGACGCCAAGACCGCCAAGGTTCGAGATATTCCATACGGAGACAGGGTCCTCCTCATGCGGACTTCTTTCTTGTGAAACTTGGCGCACTTGGCGTCTTGGCGGTGAATCACTGTCTTTTTCGCAGCCCGACATGGACCTGAAGCAATACCTCGCCACCCGCGCCGCCGAAGTCGATGCCGCGCTCGATGCCTTCCTGCCGAAGGCCAAGGAGAAGCCGGCCACGATCCATGCCGCGATGCGTTACAGCGTCTTCGCCGGTGGGAAGCGCCTGCGCCCGATCCTCTGCCTCGCCGCCGCGGAAGCCTGCGGCGGCGATCCCGAGAGTGCCATGCCCCCCGCCTGCGCGGTGGAGATCCTCCACACCTACTCGCTCGTCCACGACGATCTGCCCTGCATGGACGACGACGACCTGCGCCGCGGTCGACCGACTTGCCACAAGGTCTATGGCGAAGGGATGGCCGTCCTCACCGGCGATGCGCTACTGACTGAGGCCTTCCTGATCCTTGCCCAGACCTCTCCCGCGAAACGCTACCCCGGTGCTTCCTACGTTGCGGAACTCGCCCTGACCGGCGGCTCCACCCGTCTGATCGGCGGCCAGGTGATGGACTTGGAAGGAGAGGGCAAGAAGCTCACCAAGGCGCAGCTCGTGAAGATCCACGAGTCGAAGACGGCCGCGCTTCTCACCACCTCGATCCGCCTCGGTGCGATGACCGCGAATGCGACGGAGAAGCAGTTGGAGGCGCTCAGTGCCTTCGGCCACGCCCTCGGCCTGGCCTTCCAGGTGATCGATGACATCCTCGACGTGACCCAGTCCACCGAGGTTCTCGGCAAGACCGCAGGCAAGGATGCCGCCGTCGAGAAGGCCACCTACCCCGCCATCCTCGGCCTTGAGAAATCCCGCAAGGAAGCCGCGAAACTCACGAAGGAAGCCATGGACGCCCTCGCTCCCTTCGGAAAGAAGGCGCAGCGCCTGCGTGAGATCGCGGAGTATCTCCTGAAGCGGGATTATTGAGGGAAACGGAACGCGCCGCGTCCCTGCCTGCGGATTACTTCTGCTCCACCGTGATCTTCACGATCTTCCCGGTGAAAGCATTCGCATTCTGTTTGTAGTCGGGGGAGACATTGGTTTCGGAATCGAGGCCCACATCCGCGCCTTCGTCGCCCGAGAAGGCGAATGGCTGCGTTTTCGGAATCCGTCCCTCGGCGACTTTCTCGCCGTCCACGCTGAGGATCGATTTTCCTCCGGTCCCCGGCTGGGTGCCGTCCGGAATGAACTCATAGGAGATCGTGTGTTTGCCCGGGGCCAGCGCTTCCTGGCCGGCGATGTTGGTCCGCTCGATGGCGAACCAGTTGTACTCGTGGTGAGGCCTCCCGTCCTTCATGTAGAGCACCCAGCCCCCGAAGTAGCCTGCCTGTGCGATAATGACCCCGTTCGTGGCGGCGTCCGCCAGCTCCACCTCCGCTTGCACCGTATGATGCACTCCCTTCACGTTGATGAAGGCATTCTCCATCATGCCGATCATTCCCGGGTAGACCGTGAGCGACTTGCGTCCTCCCAGAAGATCGGGCCGCCCGGCGATGGCGGGGTTGAAGCGCTCCGAGCGGCGGTCATCGATGGGCAGGACATGATTGCGCAGCGCCTCCTTCGTGAAGACCGCTTTCAACTCCTCCAGCTTTTCAGGGTTCGCTTTCGCCAGGTCGTCCGCTTGGCTGAAATCGTCATCCACGTGGTAGAGTTCCCACGTGTCGTCCTTGACCGGGGGTAGCTGGACCATCAGCCATGGAATGGAGTGGCGGGTGCAAGCCACCCAACCCTCGTGGTAGATGCCGCGATTGCCGAACATCTCGAAGTACTGGGTGGTCCGTAGTCCCGTGGCACTGGCGTCCGCGACCGAATAGAGCATGGACACCCCGTCCATCGCCCGCTGCGGCACGCCGTTGACGGTTTTCGGTTGCGGGATTCCGGCGGCTTCCAGGGCGGTGGGTGCCACGTCGACGACATGGTGGAACTGGCTGCGCAGCCCGCCCTTCGCGGCAACCTTCGCGGGCCAGTGTAGCACCATCCCGTTCCGGGTTCCACCGAAGTGACTCGCCACCTGCTTGGTCCACTGGAAGGGCGTGTTGCCGGCCCAGGCCCAGCCGATGGCGAAATGGGGGAAGGTGCTTGGTCCGCCCCATGAATCGACATGGTCCATCATCTGGTCGGCCTGGCCGACGATGCCGTTGAGCGCCATCATCTCGTTGTAGGTGCCCTCCGGCCCGCCTTCCGCGCTCGCGCCGTTATCTCCGACGATGTAAAAGAGCAGCGTGTTTTCGAGCTCTCCCATGGCCTCCAATTGATCGACCAGACGCCCGACCTCCCGGTCGGTGTGCTCGGCGAATCCGGCGAAGGTCTCCATCTGCCGCTCGAAGAGCCGCTTCTGGTCTTGGCTCATGTCGTCCCATGCGGGGATCTCCTTGGGACGTGGAGTCAGCTTGGCACTCGCGGGAACCACTCCCAGGGATTTCTGGCGGGCAAAGGTCTCCTCGCGCAGCTTGTCCCAGCCGCCGCTGAATTGTCCCTTGTATTTCTCGATCCAAGGCTTCGGAACATGATGTGGGGCGTGGGTCGCACCGGTCGCGAAATAGATGTAGAAAGGCTTGTCGGGTGTGAGGGACTGCTGGGCGCTCATCCAGCCGATCGCCTTGTCCGTCATGTCCACGGTGAAGTGATAGCCGGGAGTCTGCGGCGGCTCCATTCGCGTGACGCCGTCGAAGATGGCAGGAGCCCATTGATTGGTTTCCCCGCCGATGAAGCCGTAGAACTTGTCGAAACCCGATCCTGTCGGCCAGCGATCGTAGGGCCCGGACACCGACACCTCCCACGGGGGAGTCTCGTGGTACTTGCCGAAGGCCGCGGTGCTGTAGCCGTTTTGCCTGAGAATTTCGGCGAGCGGGGTGATGTTTCTGGGCCGGACACCGGTGTTCCCCGGGAATGCCGTGGCCAGTTCCATGATGGCCCCGGCGTTGTTCGCGTGGTGGTTGTGTCCCGTGAGCAAGGCCATGCGGGTCGGGCTGCAGAGCGCGGTCGTGTGAAAGCGGTTGTACTTGAGCCCGTTCTTCGCGAGCCTTTCCAACACCGGCATCCGGATCGGGCCGCCGAAGGCCGAACTATGCCCGAAACCGATGTCGTCGATCAGCACGATCACCACATTGGGAGCCCCTGCGGGTGGCTTCACCTCGAATCGCGGCGGTGCGGTTGCATCCCGTGCGTCCAGTATTTCGATGGGCGGGCTGTCCGCTTCGAAGATCGGCAGACGGGTCCGGTCGATGCGATCGGTGGCGGTGTTGTCCTGGGCCGGCATGGCCGGGCCGGTTATAAGGAAGATGCTGGCAATGCCCAAGGCAGGGAGGGATAGGGGTTTCATGAGGCTGGCAGGCGGTGGTTGATGATTGATGCTCGGTTAGGGGCTCTCACCGGAGCTCCAAAGGCGCGACTGCGAGACATGGGAGGCTCGGGGAGATTTCATGTGTCCTAGGAACACATATCAAAATCAGACAATCTTCGAGTGTCTGATGAAAAAGTGGCGGAAGTTAAACGTGGTTAATTATCTCCCTTTGGGGCAAGTTACAA
>CAMLOZ010000305.1 GCA_946481625.1 uncultured Haloferula sp.
CCTTGACCACCGGCGTTCTGGGCGGGCTGATGGGCGGGGCATTACGGGCACGGTGGTTCGACGGCGCGCTGCTTGCTTATTTCGTCCCGGTGGGTCGCCGCGAAATGAGGTTGTTGGAGAGCAGGGGAGCCCATGCGGTCATCCTGCGCCTTGTCATCGCCGGCCTAGCCATGGCTGCCTTGGGATGTCTGCCGGGTGGTCTCTCTTCCTCCCTCAAGGCATTGCCGGTGGCGGTGACGGCGATGGCAACCGGCATGCTCTTTTCCAGTGGCAGGCGCGGCAAGTTGATCCTCTGGTCGAGCGCCATCGGCTCGATCGCATGGTCAGTTCTCGAAGTGAGCCGCACGGATCTCGGACCGGGATCATTGGGATACGGATTCATCCATGGCTGGCTTCCCGCATTCCCGTGGTCCCTTTGGGCGGGCGATACTTCGCATCTCCTGTTGCGGATGCTGGCCTTCGCCGCAGCGCTGGTGATCGTCTTCTTCGAGTGGCGGGAGGCGTGGCGGGGCTCCGACGTCTTCCAAGCGTGGAACCCGCCATCCGTCCCGGACGCCAGGGAGCTTTCCGCCCCGGAGCCGGAGCTTCCGGAGATCGTGCACCTGGAGGAAGATCCCCGGCCGGAACTCCGCACCGGCTTGCGCGCCACGGTCACGCGGGGTTGGGTCGGTCTCGGTGCCTATGTTCCGTTCGATCGCTTCTCGCGGATCGACAAACTGCTGTGGAGATCGCTGGTCCCGGACCAGCGCTTGCTGGCCTGCCTCGGGACTTTCGGGGCTTTCGCATGGTTCAGACGCATCATTCTTTCCATCGGTTTGCTGGCCGCCGCGGTGACATTCGTTTGGATCATCCGCCTCTCATGGCAAGGCCGGCTCGGGCCGGTCATGTTCGAATACGGGGCCTTCCTCGGCTTGCCGGCGCTTGTCCTCACGGTAATTGCGGCGGCACGCTCCGGGCCGGGCACGCTTTCCACCTTCGCCCCCTGGGTCGAGCCTTTCCGCCCGGGCTTGCAACGGGCCATTCCTCCGCTCGCCATCTTCCCGCTTTCCCCGGTCGAGTGGTCCCGCTGCGCGACGAAGGAATGGCTCATCCGGACTCCGGTGGTGGCACTTCTCTGGTCCCTCGCTGCGGTCGCTGTCGCCCCGGCTTTTCCGGTGGAAATCGGCTTCCGCAACCTGTTCGCGTGGTTCATGACACCATGGCTCTGGCTTGCGGCGATGCTTCCGTTCTCGGTCGGCAGCCGCTTGATCCGCGCCTATTCGGGACAACTGCGGGGCGCGCATGCCAGCAGCCGTGTCTTCCTTGCGCTGCTCTTGATGGCGGTCAGCCCGGCGGCAACCGTCGTGGTGGTGATCGGATTCGTGTTGCGGCACCTCCCGGCCTTCGCGGGCGGCATTGCGGTCGCGCTGGTCGCCGGTTGGGCCGGACTGCGCCTGGCATTGGTGGTTTGCGGCGACATGCGCTTCGATGCCGCGCCAGCGGAAATGCAGGACCCTCAGGCGTGAAGGGGCCGTTGGAGCGTTTTGCGGCAACCCGTAGCCGCGTCCGATGCCATGTTTCGCTCGAGAACCCCAATAACCGCGGATCTCAGGATCCGGCCGGACGGCTGAGCATGGTCCGACCTGGGTCAAGGCGGCTACGAGCCAGTTCAAACGTTCTAGCGCTTGAGGTGCTTGTCCGCGAAATCCAGATACTGCTTCCAATCGAAAGGCTGCACGTCATGTCCGCCGCTGCGGACGTGGTAGCCGATGCCGCCCTGCACGGAGGTATCCACCGGCGGCCATTGCCCGGCGGGCAGACCTTCCGCGCCTAACAAGCGGTAAACGGGCTCCGCGGCCTTCGCCCCGGCGAACTCGCCTTCGGGGTCGGCATTCTTGTCGTCGATGGCGCTGGCGACGTAGAGCGGTCGCGGCGCGATCAGGGACATCACCATATGCTGGTCGAAGGGCAGTTCCCTGTCCTTGCCGGAATACTTGCGGAAGCTCTTCGCGAACCAGTGCGGGAAGACCGTGTTCAGCCTCGCGATATCTTCTCCCACGCCCCGGCGGAAGAGCTTGGCTCCGCCCGCGCCGGACTCGTTGCTGATGACCATCGCGAAACGCTCGTCATTCGCCCCCGCCCAGAGTGCGGTCTTGCCGAGACGGGAAAAGCCGAATACCGCAACCCTTTCGGGGTCGATGGACGGTTCTTTCTCCAGCACGTCGAGAGCGCGGCTGAGCGACCATGCCCAAGTGGCGATGGTGCCGAAGTTGTCTTCACGCTCCTGCAACTCGGGATAGAGGGGCGGCACGCCGGTGGCGAAATAGGGCGCGTGATCCGGCGCGACATCCTCGCGGTACATCGTTGCCAGCGCATACCCGCGGGACAGGATTTCCTCCACCGGCCACTGCTTGGCATTGGTCCCGCGCATGGCATCGGTGGCGCGGTTGCGGGACTCCGCATAGGGCTCGGTATTCGGCTGGCGCTGGTCCACCCAGCTCTCCGTGAGGCGGATGCCCGGATCCCTATGCACGGCGTGGTTCCCGGCGAAGTTCAGGCCGAGAAAGGCAGGCACCGGTCCCTTCGCTTCGTTCGGTACGTAGACGAGCAGGTCGATTCGCGGGGCGGGTTTGCCCCCGGGGTAGATCGCGATCTGGATACGGGTGGCCTTGCCGTCGAGCGCTTGTTCATCGCGGTCGAAGACCTCGCTGGTCATCTTCTCCGGCTTGCCGGGGGAATGACCGTACATCTCGCGGGCGAAGAGATCCAACAGTTCCGGGCGGCGCTTCTCCCGCCATTGCCGCGCGTTCGTGATCTTTGTGCCGTCCTTGGCCACGAGCGGATCGGGCAAGTCCTGGGCATGAACGGTTTGGATCAGGGTGAGGATGGCGGAGGAGACGAGTGCCTTCATCGGTCAAGGTCGGGGAGAACCGCTTCCTGCGATACTTACTTCACCGCTTCGGCCTTCGGTGCTTTCTTCCCCGTCAGCGCCTCGTAGGCCGCCGCTGCCATCTCGCCCGCGCCTTCGGTATTCGGGTGAACCTTGTCAGGGAGGAGCTCCGGTTTGTCCTCGAGCGCTTCGTGCATGTCGATCACTCCGAGATCCATGTCCTTCGCCAGCTTGTCGATGCGCTTGATCCATTCCTTGAGGTTCTTCTCGTTGATCCCGAAGTTGCCCGGCTCGGGCACGGGGCAGGGGCGGCAGACGTAGATGCGCGGCTTGCTCGGCAGTGCTTGGAAGGACTTTACCAATTCGGTGTAGTCGGCCACGAACTCGCTCTCGAACTTCCAGTTCTGCGGCTTGGTGTCGTTGGTGCCGAGCATGATGATCACCACGTCCGGTTCGGACTTCAGGGAGTCCTGATACTTGGCTTCGTTCCAGTAGGGAAAGTCGCCCTTCTTCAGCAAGGTGCGACCGCTGACGCCGAAATTGCCCACCAGCCACTTGTCCCCGAGCATTTCCTGCAACTGGGAAGGGTAGGATTTCCCGCGTTCGGCACCCACACCTTCGGTGATGCTGTCGCCGATGCATGCCACCTTTACCGGGGCCTTGTAGTCGCCCGGCTTGATCGGGTCCATGGGGGCGGCGAACAAATTCGCGACGGCGAGCAACCCGGCGGTAAGGGAAATGGGAATGAGTTTCATCGGCTGTGGTAAGTTCAGCTTGGCCGGAATCTTTCGATGGCGTCGAGACTTTGGCGTGTCCACGAAAGGGCGACCGGGAGCGAATCCAAGTGGCTTGACCTCCCGGGCACCCGGGAGAAGCATCCAGCATGGGAAGATGGCGGACGCTTTGGTTCCTGCTCGGTGTGAGCGGACTCATCGTCGCCTTGCCCTTGGTGTTGGACAACCGGCACCGGCGGAAAGACCCGGCCCGACTCGGGCCCGAGGGGATTCCACCAACGGAGGCTGGAGCTTCGGACCTGCAGTCGAAGTCGGCCAGCCGTATGCGGAAGCCCGTTGCGGAGGCGAACGCCCGGCTCCTCTCCGCCCTGCGGTCCACCGATCCCGTGGAGCACACCTTGGCCTTGGAAACGCTCATCCCCGAACTCATCCGCCGGGACAACCATGGCGCGATGGATCTTCTCGTGGAACTCCAGCCATGGGAGCGGAGGGAGCAAGCCCTGTTGGTCGCAAGCAAGGAGTTCGGCTATGATCCTCCGGTCGCGATCAAATGGCTCCTCAAGCTCGGGAACCAGGAGGAGAGAAGGATTTGTCGGGCCGCCGCCTGCCGCCAAATGCTTGAGACCATGCCCGAGGCCGCGCTTGGCCTCGCCGAAACCGACGATACTCTTCTCGCCGAACTCACCGCGGCCTATGTCGCCCGCTCGCCGGAAGACGGGCTCAAGTGGATCGCGGAGAAGGCTGCGCCGGAGAAGCGGGACCGGTTCCTGGCTGCTGGCATCCAGGCTCTCGCCGCCCGTTCTCCTGAGGAGGCCGCCATCCTTGCTGTCTCCGGAATCGAAGATCCCGTCCTGCTGGAGGAGGCAGTCATTTCAGCCTTGCACCAGTGGGCTCTAACAGACCGGGAGCGTGCCGCCGCATGGGTGGAGTTGTTTCCGGAAGGTCCTCTCCGCGAGCGCGCGGAGGGTGAATTGTTTGGCGAGAACTAAACCCATCTCACCTGCCAAACGTCACCTTAGGACCCAAAACGCAACTACAACCCAAGAAATCATGAAGCACCACATGGGCCGTATCTTCGGCCTCCTGATGGCGGCGCTGTCTCCATGCGCCGGAGCCGCGGGTAACAATTGGATGACCCCGCTCGACGGGAATCTTCCTTTGTCCCAATTCTCGATTCCCGGAACCCACGATTCAGGTGCCCGCGTGGAACCTGTCTCCGGCACGGCGAAATGCCAGGATCTTTCCATCGCCGACCAGCTCAACGCCGGCGTGCGCTTCCTGGACATCCGCTGCCGTCACCTCAACAACGCCTTCACGATCCACCACGGCTCGGTCTATCAGAACCTGAACTTCGACGACGTGCTCAACGCGACGATTGGCTTTCTCAATGCGAATCCGGGCGAGACGGTGATCATGAGCGTGAAGGAGGAGCACACGCCCTCCGGCAACACCCGCTCCTTCGAGGCGACCTTCGACGCCTACGTGGCGCAGAATCCTTCCAAGTGGAACCTGGGCTCGGCCATTCCCACCCTCACCCAGGCGCGCGGGAAGA
>CAMLOZ010000306.1 GCA_946481625.1 uncultured Haloferula sp.
CCTCGGCGATCTCCACGCAGATGTCCTCGTCCGGATCGAAGTCGGCCTTCGGGCCGCCGGTGCAGTTCAGTGCCTTCGCAAGGATACGGGCGGTGGAAGTCTTGCCGGTGCCGCGGGGACCCACGAACAAGTAGGCGTGTGCCAGTCGCTTCTGGGCGATGGCGTTCTTCAATGTCCGCACGACGTGATCCTGTCCGAGCACGTCGTCGAAGGTTTTCGGGCGGTATTTCCGGGCGAAGACCTGGTAGCTCACGCGCGCGAGGGTAGGGGGGATTGGGCGTTTGTCAGCACCCGGTTTCGAAAGAGGCCGCGATTCCTGGTTTTTGCTAGGGAATCAAGGGATTGGGGGTGGGAAGGGGGCTCTTTCACCGTAGCCAGCCGACTTGGATCGCGCCGCAGGTGGCGAAGAGGGCGGTGAGGCTGATCCAGACGAAGGTGAACCACCAGTGCAGCGCGGTTTCGCGGGGTTTCCCGTGGCGGAGTTCCGCGGGGTAAGAGAACCACTGGAAGTAGAGGCGCGTGCCCAGAAGGCGGCGAAGGACCACGAAAGCCATGCCCCCGCGCGGGTGGGAAGGAGGAAGATCGGAAGCAGCTCAATCATGCGGCGATTCTGACGGGAGATGCCGCAAACCCCAACCGCCGATCCAACGGTGGCAACTTCGCGCTTCCCCACCGCCTCCGCGCCGCGAAGGATTGCCGCCCGCCGATGACTTCACCGCTTCAAGATCCGCCGTCCGCCTCCGGCACCGATCGCTGGCAGGCGGAGCGGGCTCGCTTGGAGCGGGAGTTCGGCGAACGCATCACGCTCAATGCCCTGACGGGGCCGGCTGGGCTGGCCGGTCGGGAGGCGTGGCAGGACGATGCCGGCGGCGCGGCGGGCTGGCTGATCGCCCAGCGGAAGGGCGGGCACCGCCATTCCATCGATGACGTGCTGACGGCGTGGTATGCCCTGCAGGTTTCGCCGCCGGTCGCGGAGCACCTTGATCTCGGCACGGGGATCGGCACGGTGGGCTTGCTCACGCTGTGGGGCATGGGCGAGCCAGCGCGGCTCACTTGTGTGGAAGCGCAGGAGATCAGCTACCGCTTGTTGCAAGCGAACCTCGACGCGAACGGCATCCGGCAGCGCGTCGATTGCTCGCTGGGCGATCTCCGCGAACTGGATCTAGGAAGGACCTTTCCGCTGGTCACGGGCAGCCCGCCGTACTTCCCCGCGAATGCCGGGGTGGTGCCGCAGGATTCGCAGAAGGCGCACGCGCGCTTCGAGCTGCGCGGCGATGTCTCCGACTACGCGCGCGCCGCGGCGAGGCATCTCGCTCCGGGCGGCTGGTTCGTGCTGTGCTTTCCCTCGCCGCAGAAGCAGCGCGCGCTCGATGGCATTGCCGCAGCGGGCCTGGGCACGGTGACGATGCGCGACGTGATACCGCGCGAGAGCTTGACGCCGCTCTTCACGCTCTTCGCGTGCCGGCACCGGAGCGAATTCAGCGGAGAGACCGGGGTGGAAGCGCCGCTCACCGTGCGCGAGCAAAGCGGCAGGCTCACCGCGGAGATGGCCGCCGTCCGCCGCCGCTTCGGCTTCCTCGATGGCGAGGCTCACGGCGGGCACGGGCACGCTGCGGGGAAGGCTTGAGTTCCCGCCTGACATTTCATCTCCTCATCCCTCATGAGCACTCCCGTCTGTCCCATCTGCGATTCGTCCGAGGTCCTGACCCATTCCGATCACTACGAATGCGTCACCTGCGGCCACGAATGGCCCAAGGAAACCGGCCCGGACGAACCCGCCGCCGAGCGCGTCGTGAAGGACGCCTACGGGCATGTCCTCGCCAATGGCGACGTGGTCGCGATGATCAAGGACCTCAAGCTGAAGGGCTCCTCGCAGACCCTCAAGATCGGCACCAAGTCGAACGCGATCCGCCTGGTCGATGGCGATCACGAGATCTCCTGCAAGATGGACGGCATCGCGATCGGCTTGAAGGCCTGCTTCGTGAAGAAGGTGGGCGGGTGAGGGATGCACCCCGCAATGCCATCCGGTTCCGTCCGCGGAGCCATTGCAAAAAAATGTCCTGATCCTTCGCGGTCGTTCGTCGTAGTCATGAAACACCGACCAAAGCAAACGACCATGTCCACCAACGATACCACCGCCGCGACCGGAACCGTCCGTTTCCACCGTATCCTCCGTGCCAAGCCGGAGCGGGTTTACCGCGCCTTCATCGATCCCGATGCGATGGCCAAGTGGCTGCCGCCGCACGGCTTCACCGGGAAGGTTCACCACATGGACGCCAAGGTCGGCGGCACCTACCGGATGTCCTTCACCAACTTCAGTACCGGCAGCAGCCACGCCTTCGGCGGGAAATTCCTCGAGATGGAGCCTAACAAGAAGCTCCGCTACGACGACCAGTTCGAGGATCCGAACCTGCCCGGCACGATGATCACCACCGTGGAACTGCGGGAGGTCTTCTGCGGCACGGAAGTGAACATCACCCAAGAGGGCATCCCCTCGATGATCCCGGTCGAGGCTTGCTACATGGGCTGGCAGGAGTCGCTCACGCTGCTGGCGCAATTGGCGGATCCGGAGATTCCGGATCAACCGTAACCATGATCGCGCCGCGGCCCCTCATTCGACGGCGTCCGGCAGCCGGACGCCGTCGATCTTCACGAGCTTGCCGCGCGTTCAGCCCGTCCCGATGGCATCACGCCTCGCCCCTGGCACGCCGCTGTTCGCTCTCACGGATCATCTCGCCGAGGTCCGCGGCGGGGCGGATCTCGAAGGGGCCGGCTTTCACGCCCGGGTGTTTCGACATGATCTGGATCGCGTGGTTCAGGTCGCGGGCTTCGAGGATGAGGATGCCGCCGAGCTGTTCCTTGGTCTCGGCGTAGGGGCCGTCGGTGATGGCGACCTTGCCATCCTCCCAGCGCAGGGTGGCGGCCGTCCGGGGCGGCTGCAGCGCCTCGCCGCCCGCGAAGTGACCGTTCCTCCGCAGTTCGTCGTCGTAGCTGAAGCACTCGTCCACCATCGCGTTGCGATCGGTTTCGGACAGGTTCTCAAGTTTGTTCGGCTCGATGTAGCCAAGGCAGATGTATTTCATGGGATGTCGTTCCTTTCTGGTGCGGTGATCGATCTCAGTTGCCCTTTTGCTTCGCAAGCTGCTGCATATCGGCGGGAAGATCCTCCATCTCCCAGATCTCGCGGATCTCGATGACATCGCCCTCCTGGGCCGGGCAGCGTCGCGCCCACTCCACGGCTTCCTCCTTGGAATTCAGTTGGAGGATCCAGAAGCCGCCCAGCACTTCCTTGGCCTCGATGAAGGGCCCGTCGGTGACGACGGGCTGGCCCTTGGCGAAGGACACGCGCGCACCTCTGGACAAGGGATGCAGGCCGTCCACCGCGAGGAGCGCCCCGGCTTCGGCCAGCTCATCGTTGAACTTCCCCATCGGGGCCATCTCTTCCGCCTTCGGCACGGACCCTTCTTCGAGCCGCTGGGCAGCCGGGGTCGAGGGTTGGTAGCCGCGGGGAATCATCATCATCAGGAATCTCATTTCAGCAGGTTGGTTGGCGGTTGCGACGGCCGGGATCTTGTCCGTCTCAACAACTGGTCGACCGGGACCGCCTGAATTCGACAACGGTCTTCACTTTTTTTCACCCAGCTCCTGGAGCCGCTTTTCCAGGAAGCGCCGCTCTGGTTCCTGCTGGCTGAGCGTCAGGGCCTTTTCGTAGGCGGTCCGGGCCTCGGCCACGTTGCCCAGGCGGCGATGTAGATCCGCCCGGGCCGAATGCGCCAGGTGGTAGTCTGCCAGCTCACCCCGCGAGAGAATCGCATCGATCAGCGCCAAACCCGCCGCCGGTCCATCGCGCATCGCTACCGCCGCGGCGCGATTCAATTCCACCACGGGCGAAGGATCGATGCCTGCCAGCACGGTGTAGAGGGCGACGATCTGCGGCCAGTCGGTGGATGTGGTATCGGGCGCTTCGGCATGCACCGCGGCAATCGCCGCCTGCAGCGTGTAGGGGCCGAAGCGTTGCGAGCGCAGGGCCCGCTCCACCAGCGCGATCCCTTCCGCGATTTGTTCACGGTTCCACAGCGAGCGGTCCTGATGCTCTAACAGGATGATCTCCCCGCCTGGCGAGGTCCGGGCCGCGCGACGCGATTCCTGCAAGAGCATCAGCGCGAGCAGCCCGATCACCTCCGGCTCCGGCAAGAGCTGCACCAGCAAGCGTCCGAGCCGGATCGCCTCCGCCGAGAGATCCGCCCGCGTCAGCGAGCTGCCCGAGGACGCGAAGTACCCCTCGTTGAACACCAGATAGACGACTTGCAGCACCGGTGCCAAGCGCTCCGGCAGTTCGCCCGGAGACGGCACCTGATAGGGCAGGCGCGCGTCGCGGATCTTCGCCTTCGCCCGCACGATCCGCTGGGCGAGCGTGGGCGCGGAGGTGAGGAAGGCGCGGGCAATCTCCTCCGTCGTCAGGCCGCAGACCTCGCGCAAGGTCAAGGCGATGCGGCCCTCCGGTGCCAGGGCAGGATGACAGCAGGTGAAGATCAGCCGCAAGCGGTCGTCCTCGATGCTCTCGTCCGTGTCGTCTGTCGCGCCGCTGGCTCCGCTCGCGAGCTCTTCCGCGATCTTCTCCTGGGAGGCATCGAAGCGTGCGCGCCGGCGCAGCGTATCGATCGCCTTGAAGCGTCCGGTGGAGACCAGCCAGGCACGGGGATTGTCCGGCACGCCCTCCTGCGGCCAGCGCTCCAGCGCTGCGGCGAAGGCGTCGTGCATCGCGTCCTCGGCCAAGTCGAAGTCCCCGAGCAAGCGGATCAGCGTCGCGAGAATGCGGCCGGACTCCGCGCGATAGAGGGCGTCCAGACTCTCCCGCACCTGTACCGTGTCGATGGCGTTCTCCTCTGGCACACACAGGCCCTAGCGGTCTCGCCGCATCGCTTCCAATTCCTTTTTTAAGCGGCTTTTCGCCGCTGGCGGGAGTGGCCAGCTCCGTGTCGCGGCTGAACTCCGCCGCGCCGAAGAACACGCAGGCTTGTCCGACCTGTTTGACTGGAACGGGGGAAAACGGCGGTGTGCGTCCAAAGCGCGTGACCATACGGCCGCAGCGTTGCCTCTGCGGGCCGGAGGCTTTGACCGCTTTTCTGAAAGGAAAGTGGCGGTCCATCTT
>CAMLOZ010000307.1 GCA_946481625.1 uncultured Haloferula sp.
TGGACGCTCGCCCGCATCGCGGACGCAGCCGGGGTCGGCAACCTCTACGCGATCAAGCCGGGCAAGACCGCAGTAGCGGTGCCTGCGAATCTGCTCACGCAGCCGGTCGCCCAAGGCACCGCGACGGTGGGCAACACGATCATCCCGGCGACGGGCGCGGAGAGGCCGAACCTCATCCGCCGGACCTACGCCACCCTCGATGTCCGCCAGGGCGCGAGCACCGCGGCCGGCACCCAGACGCTGAAATTCGGCACCCTGAAGATCGGCACGACCAACCACGTCGTGGCGACCCAGATCGATAACTTCGGCGTGACCGGCAAGAGCGGCGCGGGCACGGGAATTATTTCCGGCTCCTATCGTACGGCCCGCCCCCAGTTGACCAACCTGATCGCGCTCTTTCCGGGCAACACCGTTCCCTGATCCTTCTGTTTGAAGAATCGGCATTCCGTCTCCCCTCCTCGGCGGGGTGCCTCCTCTATCTCCTGAAATCCACATGAAGAAGCTCCTGATTCTCCTCGGCCTTGCGGCATGGGTTGCCGTCATCGTCCTGATGCCGCCGAAATCCCGCCCTGAGGGAGCCAAGTCTTCCGCCGTGCCCTCCGCCCCCGGGCTCAAGGCGAACCCGCGCGAGAGCCCTGAAACGCGCGGCGGGCCTCCCGCGGCCCGCGGCAAGGCCCGGATGGCGGACAGCCAGGGCCGCGAGGAGGCCCGCACCCTGATCGATGCGGCCGTGGTCACCTATTCCCCGGCGGCCGTGAAGACGATCCGTCCCTATCTCCTCGATACCGACCCGGAGATCCGCGGGATGGCGCGCGACGCGATGGTGCAACTGGGCGAGCAGGACGCCATCCCGCTGCTGCGCGATGCGGCGTTACACCTAAAGGACCAGGCGGAGATCGCCTCCTTGCACGAGGCGGCCGATCTGCTTGCTTTGCCCGCGTGGTCGAGTTCGGAGGAAGCGGCGACGGTCATTGCCGAGATCATGGACGAGAGCGCCCGGTGAAGGAAGCCAGGTCCATCGAGCCGACGGGCAACTGGCTGGGAGAGGTTCTCGTGCGCTATGAGAAGCCGCTGCTGAAGCATGCCTACGGCATCTGCTCCGACCGTGAACTTTCGCGGGACGCGGTGCAGGAGACATTTTTTCGACTGATCCGCACGCGCGAGAAAGGCATGCCGGAGAATCTCACCGCCTGGTTGTTCACGGTTTGCCGCAACGTCCTCACGGACCACCAGCGGCGGCAGAAGGTGGTGCAATTCGGCTGGGAGCTCCCCGAGGTGGAGGACGGCCGGGACTCGCCCCACCACCAGATCGCGAAGGGCGAGCGCGAGGAAAAGCTGGCCGCGATGGTCGCCGAGCTGCCGGAGCGCGAGCGCGAACTGGTGCGCCTGAAGTTCCAAGTCGGCCTCAGCTACAAGGAGATCGAGGAACTCACCGGCATCTCGCAGGGGAATATCGGCTACTTCCTCCACCGCGCGGTGAAGGATCTGAAGGACCGGTGGCAACGGGAAGGAGGCGAGGGATGAAGGACCCCTTTGAAGATTTCCTGGAAGACGCGCTGGGCGGCCCCGATCTGGAACTGGGTCATGAAATGCGCCGTCGGCTGCTTGAAGCTGCGGTAGCGGGAGAAACGATCGCAGACGGGAATGTCGTCCGCATCGACCGGCCGGATCCGGCGGAAACGGCGGGCTTCGATTGGCTGGTGGGCGAGGCCCCGGCCACCGGGGAGCTGATGGGCCGGATAGTCGAGGATCCGGCCTTCATGGAGTCGCTCGACGGCCAGCGCGGCTTCATCTTGACGCTACGGGAAGCATTGCGCCGCACTGCCATCGCCGCGGCGGCCGTGCCGGTCCGCCGCCGCCGCCGGGTGCACGCGGCCGTTCTTTCCGCCGCTGCCGCGCTGGCGATGACGACCGGCATCCTGATTTCCAACAAGCCTGCCGCTCCTCCCGCGGAGAATCTGGCGGCCTCCGCGGGGACTGCCGCCCCTGTGGTTCCCGCGGTCCGGACTCCGGCGAAGCCCATCGTGGCCGCGGAAGCGATTTCACCCGATACAACCCCGGCAGCCCCCGCTCCGGTCCCCCTCATCCCCGGGATCGCCAGTGCATCCCCCCCCGCGCTGGCTGATCCCGGGGGTACGGGCCGCAGTATCGATCCGGGCGATCCGGCCCTGGTTCCACAACTGGGAGCTGCGTTCGACGATGGGGTTGGACAAGAATCTTTGCCCGTGCCGATCCTGGCGATGCTCGGTGGAACGAGCGGTGGTTTCGGTGAGGATGCCGCCTCGCTGCCGCTTTTGGCCGGCGGGCCGTCATCCTGGTCGGAAGGCGGGATGAATGGATTCGACCGGGTGGGCGCGGCCGGGACCGGTCCGGGTGTTTCATTGGTCGGGCCCGGGGGAGGCCGCGACAAGGGCTCGATTCCCGAGCCCGGCGGTGCCCTGCCGGTCATGATCGGCTTGATGCTCTTGCTGTTGAGGCGTCCGCAGCGGGAAAGAGCGCAGCCCTGAGGAGGGTGGTTTTTCCGATTGCTGTTGACAGGGGGCGGCCGATTGGTGTCCCCGCGAGCGGGGGTGCTGGAGGACGGGGTGGGCGGGGTAATGACGGGGGATTTCCATTATGGCTCTAGGGCTGGAGCGGCACCTACGGACTCGCGTAGGGCCTTGGTACGCCATTGCGTGATGCACGGTATTTTGGGGAAGTGAATAATGGCTGCGAATTAAGCAACTTCTTCCCTTCCCATGACTGCACAAGAGCGCATCAACCAACTGGCCAACGCTGCACTCCGCGCCGCTCCCCCGGCCGCTATCGCACCGAAGCCCGCGACTTTCATGCCATCCTTCGAAAAGATGCGATCGGCGGAATTCATCGAAAAGCCGCCCGCTCCCGCTGAACAAGCTCCGGTGGCGGTGGCTCCTGTTCCCGGCCCCGGCGCCCGGCCGGCCGCTGTGAAGGATCCGGTCGAGAGCGACAAGGAACTCGTCGCGATGCTGGACCAGCGCGATGAGCAGAAAGGCAAGAAGCTGCGGCGCACCAGCCGGGTGCTGACCTTCGCGATCCTCGCGCTGTTTGTCTCGGGCGGTGCTTTCGTGACTTTCAATCCCACGGCCAAGCGCAAGATGAACACGCTGGTCACCGCGTTTCAACAGAGCGGGAAGGACCTCAAGTCCCTCACCTCGATCATGGACACCTACGAGAACCAGCTCGACAAGGTGGCCGTCCAAGGTGCCCGGATCGATGCCGCCACCATGGCGCTCGGTGTGGATCCGAACACCGATACCTCCGGCCAGGACGCCCAGATTGGCGCGGCGATGAAGGATTTGTCCGGCGGCGACGGCGGTGGACCGACCGTGACCGAGCGCGACGCGGCGCTGAAGGAGAAGTTCGGCGTGGTGGGCAAGCTGGCGAAGGACATGGCTCCGAAAACGCAGGAGGCGGAGTCCGACGTGCAGTTCTGATTCAATAGCGTGCTGGGTGGAATTTTTGTTTTGTCAGCCCCGGCGGGTGATCCCGCCGGGGCTGATTTCCGTTGGGAGATCGGGATCCTCCGGGGGATGTGAGGGTGCTGTCGATGTGCCCTTTGAAGCCGCGGGCTCTTTTGAAGTGCGGCTGAGCCGTCAAAGGGGAGCGGATAGACTTGGCTCCGGTTGCGGGGCACCATGGGAAAGGCAGGGGGCGCGGGACGCACCCCCTCCTTGGCGGGGTAGGGGTGGGGGATTCCGCAAACGCGGGGGGTACCCTGACGTGAAAGCGTAATGGTCCACGGGCAGGGATTCTGAATAATGGTCCACGTAACTCGCCTTCCTTCATCCATGACGACTCAAGAGCGAATCAACCAGTTGGCCAGCGCCGCACTTCGTTCCGTGCCACAGTCCGGCTACGTGCCGAAGCCCGCAACCTTCATGCCCTCCTTCGAGCGGCTGAAGACCGCCGAATATGCCGCTGCTCCCGTGGCCCCCGCCGGCCGCCTGCAGATCGGGATCGCGCTGAACGCCTTCGACGCCGCTTTCGCTGGCGCGGGTTTCCAAGGTTGAGCACCGGCGGGTGCTTCCTAGGTGCTCGGGTCGATCTTCGACCGGGCTTCCTGAAGCAAGCGCGGATTCGCCTCCAGAAGGTCGGCGAGCGCGCGAATCACCGCCAAGGTCGGACGGGACACATGGTGCTCCATGCCCTCGACATCGCGGTAGATGGTTTCCTCCTCGAGGCCGAAGAGGCGGAGGAAGCGGGTCAGGGTTTCGTGGCGCTCGATGATGGCGCGGGCGATGCGGTGACCTTCTTCGGTGAGGACGGTGCCACGGTATTTCTCGTGCTTCACCAGGCCCTCGCTGTCGAGGCGGCGGAGCATGTTCGTCACGCTGGCTTGGGAAATGCCGAGATTCTTCGAAATGTCCACGGCGCGGGCGTAGCCCTTGGCTTCGATCAGATGCAGGATCTGTTCGAGGTAGTCGTCCATCGCGACGGAGCCGCTGGTGCGCTGGGAGCGTGCAGGCACGCGGGGGAGTGAAGACGGCGGGAGGAAGCAGCGCAACTTTGTAAAAGGCGAATGCCGGAGGTCTGAGGTCGGATGGAAGGCGAGGAGGAGGAGGGGCGGGAGCGCTAGGGAGAGGGGACACTCTGTCCCCGGTCGTCACGTCCCCCCCGACGACAGGAGTGTCGTCGCTCCTTACGGCTGGCACATGGCGGATGGGGGCCGGTGGGGCTCTGCGGACCCCTAACAAACACAACGTCTAACGTTGTGCTATTTGAAGAGGGCGTTGCGGAGGAGGGGTTGGGAGTGGTCGGCATCCCAGTAGCCGAAGCCGGCCTTCCAGTCCCACATGGCCCAGGGCATGCGGCGGTGTTCGGCGGCGGTTCGGAAGTCGCGGATGTAGCGCTCGCGGCTGGCGGGGTCGGCTTCCTTGAAGCAGCCGAATTCCCCGATGTGGATGGGACGCCCGAAGTGCTTGGACCATTCGGCGGCATCGTCGAGCAGGAGTTTGAAAGTAGCGGCGGTGCAGGGGTTGTCGCTCCCCTTGCGGGTGTTATAGGCCTCCAGCCAGGCGGCGAGGCCGGTGTTGTCGCGGAGGGATTCCGGCAGGGGGACCGGCCGGGGCGGCGGGCCGGGGTACGAGATTC
>CAMLOZ010000308.1 GCA_946481625.1 uncultured Haloferula sp.
CCAGACACTGAAATTCAAAGCGCGATCCTCGACTTCAGAGTTGCTGACAAACGAATGATTGAATCTATTGATTCAATCGAGTTATCGCCAAACAACTCACAATCTATCCTATTGTCCTTCAGGCAGGTGTGAGCTGGATGGTGAAATTATTCACAATATAGGCGGGAGGTTTGCCTGATCCCGCCTCTAGGCCCTAATTGAATCCATGGCGGTGGTACTCTTGGTCGGAGCGACGGGCCTCGTTGGAGGAGAGGTGCTGAAGCTCCTGCTTGCGGACTCACGGGTCCGGCGGGTCGTGGCCCCTTCCCGGACTCCTTTGCCGTCCCATCCCCGCTTGGAGAACCCCGTCACCGCCCTCAAGCACCTCACCGGCGGCGAGTCGTGGTGGCGGGTCGATGCGGTGATCTGCGCTCTAGGGACCACGATTCGAAAAGCCGGATCGCAACCCGCCTTCCGCGAGGTGGACCATGATCTCCCGCTCCTCGTCGCAAAACACGCCAAGGCGGAAGGAGCCCGCAGCTATGCTTTCACCTCTTCGATCGGCGCGGACGCTCGCTCGGGCAATTTCTACCTGCGGACCAAAGGCGAGACGGAGCGCGACCTGGAGGCCTGCGGCTTTCCCTCGCTGACCATCGTCCGCCCGTCCGTCATCGGCGGCCCGCGAAAGGAGTCGAGACCGATGGAGAGGATCGCCATCGCCGTGATGCAAGCAGCCCGCCCGCTCGTGCCGCGCCGTTACCGGGTGGTTCCGGCAAGCAGCATTGCGCAAGCTCTTCTGGAAAGCGCGCTGGCCGGAATCCCGGGCCGGAAGGTAATCGAATCGGAGGAAATCTGAGAGCCCTTCTCAGCCTTCCGGATAGGCGGCCATCAGGGCCTTCATTTCCGTCACCGCATGGGTGAATCCGACCCGCATCGCCCGCGAGACGATCGTGTGGCCGATGTTCAGTTCGGCGAGGTGCGGCACCGCAAAGAGCCGATGGATATTGTGGTAATTGATGCCGTGGCCGGCATTCACCTGCAGGCCCGTGCCGTAGCCGGCGATGGCCCCCTTCTTCAAACGTGCGATCTCCTGCTCCAACGCGTCCCCCGTGGCATTGGCGAAGCAGCCGGTGTGCAGTTCGATCATCTCGGCCCCCGTGGCTGCCGCCGCCTCGATCTGGTGCAGGTCCGGATCGATAAAGAGCGAGACGCGGATGCCGTGTTCGCGCAGCGTCGAAACGCAGGCCTTCACTTCCGCCAGGCGACCGGCAACGTCCAAACCGCCCTCGGTGGTGACTTCCTCCCGGGTCTCCGGTACCAGGCACGCGAACTCCGGCTTCAACTCCAAGGCCAGCGCCGTCATTTCCGCCGTCACGCCCATTTCCAGATTGAGCGGCAGGGGGCAGGCCTTGCGAATCTCGAAGGCATCCCGGTCCTGCATGTGGCGGCGGTCCGCGCGCACGTGGATCGTGATCGAATCCGCCCCGCCCGCCTGGGCATCGAGCGCCGCCTGCAAGGGCGAGGGCTCCGCATTCGGAGAATCCGGCAGCAGCGCATAGCGCGCCTGCCGCAAGGTGGCGACGTGGTCGATATTGACGCCGAGAAGCATGCGGCTGCCATAACGCCGCACTCCGGGTGCCGCACTGAAAAAATTCCGGCCTTACCGGGCCGTTGCAAGTTCCGGGTGTTTCACCGGCAATCCCGTCCTCTCCACCCACGGCGAAGAAGGCAAGGGCGGCGGCTGGACCACCTGACCCGCGTTCGAGATATGGATCTCGACGACCTCGGGAGCCGTCTCCTCGGCATGGATCGATTGCAACCCTTGGCAGTGCATCACCTTCGCGGTCTTGCGGTTGGTGGACTTCTCCAGTTCATCCACGCGGCGGACCGCCTTTCGAAGGGCCTCCTCGGAAAGAAGGACGGACCTGTGCGCGGCGATCCACCCGCAAAGGTCGCTGCAGATCACGTTCTCCGGCATCTCGGCCCGGAAGTCGCCATCCACGAAAAAGACGAGGGAATGGAAGTGATTGGCACCAAGGCCGAGCAAGGCCCGCATCGCGAGCACGTGCAGGTGATTCTGATGGAGGGGATTGGGAAACTGCGTGTTCCTGCCGAAGATCGACTGGGTCCACATCTTCTGGCGGGCTCCTCCGAAAATCCATCCGTCGTAGTTCTTGGTCTCGATCACAAAGACGCCGAAGCGGGACAGCACCACGTGGTCGATCTGGGTGGTGCCCCTGCCATCGGGCCGCGGCAGGTAGATGTCGTGGAACACCTGATAAAAAGCCGGGTTGAGGTCTTTCAGGCACTTCGCGACCAGCCGCTCTCCCGCCTCGCCCTTCGAGCGACGCGGACGCAAGCCCGTCAGGATCCCGACGAGGCTGGTGGCCACCATCAGGATCACGATCGCGGAGGCAGCGAGAAGGATCACGACGCCACACTAACAACCTCGCTCTCCGCGGATATGCCGTGATCACGTATTTTCCGGAATATCTTATATTGTTGACCAAGATAGCCGAAAGATATACATCCACTTCCATGCGCCATCCATTCCTCCTCTTACTCCTATCCTGTGCGCCTGCAGCCGCCCAATCCGGAGACCGGGTGACACAGATGCTCGTTCAAGGCTTGGAACACACCATCGCCGGAATCACGCGGGTGCCCGAAGTCGAGCAGCGCATGGTGGTCGGAGAATGTGCCAAGCTTCTGCAGCGCTCGGTTTCTTTCCGACCGGATGGAACGGCCGCCTCGATCGATCGCGGCTTGGGGCGCAATGTTCACATTGAATGGAGAAAGCTGGCGATCAAGTCGGTTAACAAATCACCACTCTCGGCCGCCGACAGAGCAAACGGAATCAGCCGCAGCTATCTGGCGGTGCTAGGATGCGAAGCATCGCGAACCTGGAATCAGAAGGCCAACGCCTGGAGCGATTGGCATAATTCCGGATATCTTCTTTTTCCCAGCGCGATTATCGTAAAGGAGATCAACGGAGCCATCGTGACGTCGGCTCCGCGGATCGAAACTTTTAGCCCGGGCGGAGGCGGAAACAGCCCGCAAGGCGGGCCGCCCGGAATCTACCGCAGGAGCAAGGACGGGACATTGAGGCCCGTGAAATAGCACGCGCAACCGCGCCGCCCCTCTTTAGTGCCTGAAATGGCGGTGGCCGGTGAAGATCATCGCGAGGCCCGCGGCATCCGCGGCGGCGATGACTTCCTCGTCGCGCATCGAGCCGCCCGGCTGGATGCAAGCGGTGGCACCCGCTTCGATGGCCGCTTGCAAACCGTCGGCGAAGGGGAACATCGCGTCGGAAGCGATCACCGAGCCCTTCAAGTCGAGCCCGGCTTCCTTCGCCTTCCACACCGCGATCCGCGAACTGTCGACGCGGCTCATCTGGCCGGCACCGATCCCCAGCGTGCGGTCGGATTTCGCGTAAACGATGGCATTCGACTTCACGTGCTTCACCACGCGCCAGGCGAAACGCATCGCACGCATCTCCTCCTCCGTCGGCGGGCGCTTGGTAACCACCTTGCCTTCGAGGTTGTCGAGCCCCAGCGCGGTGTGATCGCGGTCCATCACCATCAGCCCGCCCGGACAGGAACGGATCACCGGCGCCCGCTTCGCGACGAGATAGGCATCGTTGAGCTTCATGATCCGCAGGTTCTTCTTCTTCTGAAGAACCGCGCGGGCCTCCGGCTCGTAGTCCGGAGCGATGATCACGTCGGTGAAAATCTCCGAGATAATCCGGGCCACGCCTTCGGTCAGCGGGCGGTTGCAGACGATGACCCCGCCGAAGGGAGCCTGCCGGTCGGTTTCGAAGGCCTTCTGCCAGGCCACCCGCAGATCCTCGTCGTCCTGGCCGACACCACAGGGATTGGTGTGCTTGAGAATGCCGATGGTCGGACGGACGAAATCGAGGATCAGGTCCGCCGCCGCTTCGATGTCGAGAATGTTGGTGTAGCTCAGTTCCTTCCCCTGGAGCTGGGTGAAGCAGCTCTTGAAATCACCGTAGAGAGCCGACTTCTGGTGCGGATTGTCGCCGTAGCGGAGTTCCATCTCCAGCGGCAGGCTCACGATGAAATTCGAGCGCGAGCCCTGCCCGCACTGGCCGAGGTAGTTCGAAATCGCCGCATCGTACTGCGAGGTGCGGAGGAAGACCTTCACGGCAAGCTGCTCGCGGAAGCCGATCGTGGTGTTCCCGCCGTGCTCCTTCATCTCCTCGATCACCCGGGAATAATCCGCCGGGTCGGTGACCACGGTCACGCTGACGTAGTTCTTCGCCGCGCTGCGCAGCATCGAGGGACCGCCGATGTCGATGTTCTCGATCGCATCCGCCAGCGTCACGTCCGGCCGGGCGACGGTCTGCTCGAAGGGGTAGAGATTCACCACCACCAGATCGATCGGCGGGATGTTGTGCTCCTTTGCCTGGGCCAGGTGCTCCTTGTCGTCGCGCTTGTGAAGCAGGCCGCCGTGTACCTTCGGGTGGAGCGTCTTGACCCGGCCTTCGAAAAGCTCCGGCGCACCGGTGAACTCGGAAACGTCCATCACCGGCAGCCCGGCTTCACGCAGGGCCTTGGCGGTGCCGCCGGTCGAGAGGAGTTCCACCCCCTGCTCGTGAAGCTGCCTGGCGAAGTCGGCGAGGCCGGTCTTGTCGGAGACGGAAAGCAGTGCGCGTGCGATTGGCATCGGATGATTGGTTTCGGAGTAGGCGACCCGCCCCGCGTAATCCGCGGGAGCACCGGTGGGCAAGTGCGGATTGCGGGCCTCCCGGAAGCAGCCCGCGCGAAAGTTTCAGGAAGCCGCCACCACGCGCTGGCGCATTTCGCCCAGGCCCTCGACACCCAGTTCGACGCAATCGCCCGGGGCAAGGTAGCGCGGCGGCTTCATGCCCATGCCGACGCCCGAAGGGGTGCCGGTGGCGATCACATCGCCCGGCAGCAGGGTCATGAAGCGGCTGATGTAGGCGATCAGATGACGGACGCCGAACATCATGTCCCCCGTCCAGCCGTTCTGACGCAACTCGTTGTTCACCTTGCACCACAGGCGCAGGCCCTGGGGATCAGGGACCGAGGATGCCGGCACCAGCCAAGGCCCCATGGGCCCGAAGCTATCGTGGCTCTTGCCCTTGGTCCAT
>CAMLOZ010000309.1 GCA_946481625.1 uncultured Haloferula sp.
GGCGTGTTTGAACCGATGCCGAATACGAGGTCCGCGGTGGAGGACTCCGATGGCAAGAAGGATACCTTGACCCTCGAGAAGGCGGGTGCCGCTGCTGCGGACAAAGAGAAGGACCCGGGCATGGCCCTCTTCAGCCGCTTCGCCGAGAACGCGATGAAGCGGGAGAACAATGTCCAGCAATCCGACCGGAACGCCCGGACGATCCGCTACGACGGCGGCTTCCGGATTTCGATTCCGGGAGATGCCTTCGACGCGACGGAGGTGCTGCGCCAAGCCTTCCCGGTGGACCCGGACAACGGCCGCATCGCCTTCGACGTGCCGGTGCAAGGCACGATCTACGAGGTGACTGCGCGCCAAGCGGAGGAACTGCTCAACCTCGGGGCGAGGCGCTGAGATTCACTTCGCCGCCGTGAGGCCGAGGCTCGAGTAGATTTCGCGCGTGGCTTTGCTCTTGTTGAGGGTATAGAAATGGATGCCGTCCACTCCTTGGTCGAGCAACTCGGCGCACTGCTGGGCGGCATAGTGGATGCCGACTTTCTCGACCGCCGCGGGGTCGCCCTTGGCCCGGTCCAGCGCGCGAAGGAGCTTTGCGGGGAAGCGGGCTCCGGCGGCGAGTTCCGCCATCCGGCCCATGCTGGAGAGCGAGGTAACCGGCATGATGCCGGCGAGGATCGGCACTTCAATGCCGCGCAGGCGGCAACGGTCGCGGTAGTCGAAGAAATCGTGGTTGTCGAAGAAGAGCTGGGTGCAGATGTAGTCCGCCCCGGCGTCGATCTTCGCCTTCATGTGATCGAGCTCCAGCAGCCGGTTCGGGGTGGCCGGGTGGCCTTCGGGGAAGCCTGCCACGCCGATGCCGAAGCCGCGTGGATCGGGATGGGCACCGGATTCGTTGAAGCGGCGGATGAAGGCGACCAGATCCGCGGCGTGCCGGAAATCGCAGTCCGACCAATCGTAGTCCGGCCAGTTGGCGGGAGGGTCGCCGCGCAGGGCGAGGATGTTGCAGACGCCGGCATCCGCGTAGCGGCGCAGGATCTCCATGATCTCATCCTCCTTGTGGCCCACGCAGGTCAGGTGCGGGATCGGCGGGATCGCGGTGGTCTGCTTGATGCGCAGGACCAGGTCGTGGGTGAGTTCGCGGGTGCTGCCGCCTGCACCGTAGGTCACGGAGACGAAGGAAGGATCGAAGGGCTCCAGATCCACGATGGTCCGGTACAGGTCCTCCGCGCCCGCGGCGGTCTTCGGCGGGAAGAACTCGAAGGAGAAGGATGGGCGGCGGCGGCTCAGGATATCGCGGATATGCATGCGCTTCGGATCGCGGGAAGAATGGGGCCTTGGGGACGGTCGTGAGGAGCAAAAAACCCGGCGGTGTCGCAACTTCCGCGGCTGTGGCGCGTTTTCCCTCTCGCAGACCGCAGGCATCCCGATACTCTCCTCACCCGTTCCATGAAAGCCGCCCGATACTCCTGGATCGTATTTCTCGCCATGGCCGCCGTGCGGGCGGAGGAAGTCCCGCGCACGGACGAGGCCCCCGCGCCCAGGGAGGAGAAGCAGGACGGGAAGCCCAAGGGCTCGCGCGGCGATGGCAAGGAGGGCATGCGCCGGATGATGGAGATCTGGAAAAGGGCGGATACCGACGGCGACGGGTTCATTTCTCCCGCCGAATTCGCCGCGATGGAGCGGCCGGGGCATCTGCCGGAAGAGAAGCGGACGGAGATTTTCAAGCGCTTCGACAAGAACTCGGACGGCCGGATCGGCATGGACGAGATTCCCAAGCACCGCCCGGGAGGGATGCCGCCCTTGGAAAAGGCCGATGCCAACAAGGATGGGAAGATCGATCTCGTGGAGTTCAAGACACTCGGCTTCGTCGCCAGGATGCCGGAGGAACGGCAGAAAGGCATGTTCCAGCGGATGGACACGGACGGCGACGGATTCCTCACGCCAAAGGACCGGCCCAAGCGCGACGGTCGCGATGGCAAGGGAGGCCGCAGGCCGAACCTGCCGGATCTCGTGAAGGATCACGACAAGGACGGGAACGGTTCGCTCAGCTTCGAGGAATTCCGCCGGATCCCGTGGATCGCGAAGGCGGGGGAAGACGAGCAGGAGGACCGCTTCGAGGCGCTCGACAAGAACAAGGACCAGAAGCTGGACGCCGCCGACGAACCGCCGCCCGGCGAGAAGGGCGATGCACCGAAGGAAGGGAAAAAGCCGAAGAAGCAGCTCCCGGATGCGTGAGCGGGGCTGCGGACCTTTCTTTCCGTGAGGGTGCGGCGGGCTAGAAATTCACCTCGAACCAGACTCCTGCGAAAAGCCGGTCGGTCTGCGGGCTGCTCTCCATCGGGATCGAAGTGCCGGCAAAGGGAGTTACCGCGACGCTGTCGTTGAAGGCATAGGTGTAGGAGAGGCGGGCGTAGAGGTCGTGCCAGCCATCGCTGCCATAGTAGTCGTTGGTGAAGCTCGTGCCCGCCTTGGCCGCGATGAAGGAGGACTTGCCGAGCGGCTTGGACCAGGAGGCCTCGATGTTACCGTACCAGCCGCCGTCGCCGGTATCGTAGGCGATGCCCGTGCCGATGTCCCAGTCCTCGTCGAGGTGCCAGGTGAAGGAGGGATTCAGGTCGAAGCCGTCCTCGAAGAAGGAGTCCTGATAGTCGCGCCAGGTCGTGGCGAAACCGGCGGTCCATTGCTTGGTATCGTAGCGCAGGTCGAGGAAGGCGGCGGCCTCCGAGAAATCGTCGTCTCCCGTGCCGGTGCCGTAGTTGCCGCCGAGGTTGAGCACCCACTCGTTGGATAGCGCGATCTCCGCCTCCAACTGCACGTCGATCAGGTCATCCGCCAGCTTGAAGCCGCGGTGGATGTACTCGGAGCGGTAGCCGGTGACCACCTCGATGCCGATCGGCGTGGTCTCCGAAGGCGGATCTGCGAGGCAGGGCGTTGCGACGACGGCGAGGACGGGGATGAGGCGGTTCACGGCGGCGAGCATGGAGCCGCCGCCGCGAGCCTGCAAGGCGAAGCGCCCTTCGGGAGGATTAACGGACCGTCTGGATGTCGGACTCGGCCAGCGAGGTGTGGAGGATTTCCTTCCGCAGGCTGCCGCCCTTCCGCTGGCTCCACCACAGCACCACCGGGGAGGCGATGAAGATCGAGGAGTAGGTGCCGATCACGAGGCCGATGAGGATCATCACGGCGAAGTCCTTCAGGGCCGCACCGCCGAAGATCGCGATGATCGCCACGGTGACGATGGTCGTCAGCGAGGTCAGGATCGTTCGCGAGAGCGTGGCGTTGATGGCCTCGTTCATCAGGTCCTTCACCTCGCCTTCACCGATTTTCAGGGAGTCGCGGATACGGTCGAAAATAACGATGGTGTCGTTGATCGAGTAACCGGCGATCGTGAGAAGCGCGCCGACGTGGATCAACGATAGCTCGCTGCCGAACAGGATCACGATCCCCGCGGAGAGCGCCACGTCGTGAAGCAGCGCGACGAAGCCGCCGAGCGCGAAGGAGAACTCGAAGCGGACGGTGATGTAGACCAGGATGCCGAAGAGGCCGAGAGCCAGGGCGATCAGCGACTGCTTCATGAAGTCCGAGCCCAGCGAGGCGGACACGCCCTGGACGCTTTCCGTCACCACCCAGACTTCCTTGTCACCCACCGTCTTCTTCTCGCCGAGGAGCGGGAAGCTGGCGCGCAGGTGGTTGGAGATCTTCTCGGAATCGCCCTCCGCGCAGCGGATGGTGAGGAGTTCGCCGGTGATCGATTTCTCGAGCTGCACGGAGGGCAGCTTCGCGGTTTGCACCTTCGCGACGGCTTGCTCGACCTCGTGCGGATCGAGGTGCTTGTCGTCGAGCTGGAAGCGCAGGAGCGTGCCGCCGGTGAAGTCCACGCCCAGGCTCTTCTCGCCGCGGTAGGCGACGGCGCCGATGCTGGCGGCGATCAGGATGCCGGAAACGATGTAGGAGAGCTTGCTCTTCGAAAGGAAGTCCAGCTTGGTCTCGCGGATCAGGTCGAGGAAGGAGAGCTTCTTGAGCAGGTTCAGATCATTGCACCAGCGGAACAGCACCCGGGTCACGAGGATGGCGGAGAACATCGAGGCGAGCAGGCCGATCGTCAGGGTCACGGCGAAGCCCTTGATGCTGCCGCTGCCCAGCCAGAAGAGGATGACCGCGGTGATGAGCGAGGTGATGTTCGAGTCGAAGATCGCGGTGAAAGCCTTCTCGTACGAGGCGTTGATCGCCGTCTTCAGGGTCTTGCCGGCGGCGATCTCCTCGCGCAGGCGTTCATAGATCAGCACGTTCGCGTCCACCGCCATGCCGATGGTGAGGATCATGCCCGCGATGCCCGGAAGAGAGAAGGTGAAGTTGAACATCGCCATGCCGCCGAAGACCATGAGGCCGTTCACGGCGAGGCCGAAGAGGGCCACCAATCCCGCGGTGCGGTAGTAGATCAGGACGAAAAGGGCGGTGATGCTCAGACCGACGATGCCGGACCACATGCCTTGCTTGACCACCGTGGCACCGAGGGTGGGGGAGATCTCGCTGTTCTCGATGATCTTGAGCGGGTTCTCCAGCGGGTTCTTGAGCGCGTTGGCCAGGCTGCGGGCCTCTTCCACGCTCTTCTGCCCTTCGATCACGAAGTTCTTCCCGAGCGGCACGGAATTGACCACCGGCGCGGTGATGACCTCACCGTCGAGCACGACGGCGATGCGGTCCCGCATCGGAGTCATGTCCTTGGTCAGGTTGATCATCTTGTCCTCCCCGGCGCTGGTCAGGCTGATCGAAACCAGGATCTTGCCGGCCTGGGACTCGGGCCAGGCCTCCTGCACGTCCTTGCCGGTCAGGGCGGGGCGGTTGCTCAGGAGGAGGTAGGAGGTGCGCTCCACGCCGTCCTCGTCTTCCTGCTTGTGTTCGAAGGCGGTGTAGCCCGGCACGCGGGAGGCTTGCTCGGCCAGCGTGCCGTCCTCCTTCTTCGTGTTGTTCTGGCGATTGTAGATGCGCTCGGCCAAGGTAAGGTTCTCCGTGCCGCCCTGCTGGAAGCCATCGAGGTTCACCTTCCGGAGTTCGAGCTTGGCGACCTTTTCCAAGGTCTCCCGCACTCC
>CAMLOZ010000310.1 GCA_946481625.1 uncultured Haloferula sp.
CGATTTCCTCGAACGACATCGAGAAGTATCCGGCTGACGCTCCCGAGCACATGGCGACCTTTGCCGCGGAGCATGGGTGGAATTTCCCATATCTCTTCGACGAGTCGCAGGAGGTGGCCAAGGCTTACGGGGCGGCCTGCACGCCGGATTTCTTCCTCTTCGACCAGGAGCTGAGGCTCTACTACGCCGGGCAATTCGATTCCACGCGGCCGAAGAGCGGGGAGACGCCGACGGGCGAGGATCTCCGAGGAGCGGTGAAGGGAATGCTGGCCGGGGCCGAGCCGCCGGAACGGCCGTTTCCGAGCAGCGGTTGTAACATCAAGTGGCGATCTGGCAGCGAACCGCCGTATTTTGCCTGAAACCATTCGCTTTTTGCCATTGCTAGTCCACCGCCGCCGCAGCTAACACCTTCGCTCATGTCAGCCCTGCCTCCCGCTCTCGCGGTGCAACTCCAGACGATTGACTGGACCATCCTGATCGTCTCGGTCGCGATCTGCTTCATTCCGGCGATCTTTTATGCGCGGAAGTCGGGAGAGAGCGTGTCGGAGTTCTTCACCTCCGGCCAGTCGGTGCCATGGTGGCTGATCGGAATCTCGATGGTGGCGACGACCTTCTCGACCGACACGCCGAATTTCGTGACAAACCTGATCCGGAAGGAGGGTGTTTCCTCGAACTGGCAGTGGTGGGCCTTCGCGCTGACCGGGATGAGCACGGTGTTCTTCTTCGCCCGTCTGTGGCGGCGCTCGGCGGTGCTGACCGATCTGGAGTTTTACGAGCTTCGCTACAGCGGCAGGGCGGCCAGGGCGGTACGAGGCTTCAGGGCCGTGTATCTGGGGTTGTTCTTCAATTGCATCATCATGGCTTCGGTGAACCTCGCGGCCACGAAGATTTCCGGGATTCTTTTCGGCTTCGACAAGTGGGAGACGCTCGCCTTCTGCGCCGTGATCAACATCGCCTTCGCCGCGACTTCCGGCCTGTGGGGAGTCCTGGTGATCGACATGATCCAGTTCGGCATCGCGATGGCGGGAGCCTTTGCGTTGGCATACTTCAGCCTGAAGCAACCGCAGGTGGGGGGGCTCGACGGGTTGATCTCAAAGCTCTCCGAATCCTCGCCCCAGACGCTATCCTTCATCCCCGCAGACAGCGGGCTCCTCTGGAGCGTGATGTTGATTCCGCTGTTGGTCGGATGGTGGTCCACTTGGTATCCGGGCTCGGAGCCTGGCGGCGGCAGCTACATCGCCCAGCGCATGCTGGCGGCGAAGTCCGAGCGGGACGCCCTTGGCGGCACCTTGTTCTTCAATTTCGCGCACTATGTCCTGCGCCCCTGGCCATGGATCCTCGTAGCCCTGTGCTCGATGATCGTCTATCCGGAGGTGGGAGACATCAAGAAGACCTTTCCGAACCTGCCGGACAATCTGCTGGGCGATGACATCGCCTATCCCGCGATGATGCGCTTCCTGCCCGCGGGATGGCTTGGGCTGATGGTGGCCGGCCTGCTGGCCGCCTACGTGTCCACGATCATCACCCATTTGAACTGGGGCACCTCCTATCTGGTCCACGATTTCTATCAGCGTTTCCTTGCTCCGGGAAAGTCGGAGAAGCACTACGTGGGCGTGGGACGCTTCATGACGGTCGTGCTGATGCTGGTGGCCGGGTCGATCACCCTCTTCATGGAAACCGCCGAGCAGAACTTCAAGCTGCTGCTGCAGATCGGCGCGGGCACCGGGTCGCTCTACCTGTTCCGCTGGTTCTGGTGGCGTATCAACGCCATGAGTGAAGTGACGGCGATGGTCGCGTCGCTTGTCGTGGCGATCGTCTTCCACTTCGTGGCGAGCTCATACGAGGGCGCGGAGGTGACGCCGTGGTTCGTAAAGCACCAGCTTCCGCTGGGCGTGGCGATCACCACTCTTTCATGGGTGATCGCCACCTTCGTGAGCAAGCCGACGGATGCCGCGGTCTTGCGGGCCTTCTACGATCGCGTCCGTCCTGCGGGTCCGGGTTGGGCGAAGATCCGTCGTGAAAGCGGCCTGCCCGCCTCTCCCGACAGCCTGCCCATGGCCCTTCTCGGCACTGTTGTCGGCGTGACCGTGATCTGGACGGGGCTTTTTGCCACCGGAAGCTTCATCTACGGGCACACCACCCAGGGGATCATGCTGGGCGCGGTCTTCGCCGTGGCCTCGGTGCTGATGATCGTGCTGGTCCGCAAGCTGTGGGCGAAGGAAGCTTAGATCCCCGCAAGCTCTGGACATGACGGGCAGCAGGGTTATAGGATACCCGCCGGGTTGCGAAACCCCGTCGGGCCTATGGACGCGCTAATTCATCATCTGGAACGGAAGGAGGAACTCTCACAGCGGGAGATTCGGGTCGCTGCGGAGCTTCTGCTCGATCCGGATGCGCCGGACGAGAAGAAGGCCGCGCTGCTCGAAAACCTTTCGCAGAAGGGCGAAACGCCCGCGGAGATCGCCGGTTTCGTCGAGGTGTTCCTGGAGCATGCCGTGGACCCGCATGTGGGCCTGCTGGATCTCGAGGGGCCCACCATCGATGTCTGCGGCACGGGCGGGGACAAGTTGAACCTTTTCAATGTCTCGACCACGGCGATGTTCGTGGTGGCGGCGACGGGAGCGGTGGTGCTGAAGCACGGGAACCGCGGGATCACCTCGAAGAGCGGCGGGGCGGACGTGCTGGAGGCCTTGGGGATCAGGATCGATCTTCCGGCGGAAGGTTTTCGCGAATGTCTGGAGAAGGCGGGGGTCGGGTTTCTTTTCGCCCCGGCGTATCATCCGGCCTTCAAGGCGGTGGTCGGGGTGCGCAAACAGCTGGCGGAAAAGGGGGTGCGGACGATCTTCAACAAGATCGGGCCGCTGATGAATCCGGCCAAGCCGCAGTGCCAACTGGTGGGCGTCTTTGATCGCGAGATGTGCCCGGCCTTCGCGGAGATTTTGCAACGGCTCGGCCGGGAGAGCGCGTGGGTGGTGCACGGAACGACTGGCGACGGACGTTCGGTGGACGAACTGAGCTTGTTGGGATCGACGCGGATCTGCAAGGCGGGGCTCTATCAGGATCTTCAGGATGAAGAGATCCGTCCGCGCGATCTCGGCCTGAAGCATGCCGAGGTGGAAGATTTGCAGGGCGGCGACGCGGAGGTGAATGCGGCGATTCTCGAAGCGATTCTTTCGGGGAAGGAGACCGGGCCGAAGCGGGACATGGTATTGCTCAATGCGGGTGCGGCGATCGCATGCTGCGGGCTCGCGGATGACATCGGCGACGGGATCGAGATCTCGCGACGGTTGATCGATGACGGAAGCGCGTTGGACCGCTTGAAGTTGCTGCAGGATGTGGCGAAGCGGTGAAGGGGACTTCAGCCAAATTTGGCGAAGGATCTTGATCGCCGGTTGATCCCGGGGCGCGGGTGATCTTTGATCCGGCCCGTGATTCCCGATGCCGCCGAGAAAAGAAGCCGCTATGCGCTTGCCCGCGAGAGACTGCACGCCTTGTGGGCTGGCGAGCCGGACGGGATCGCGCGGATGGCGGGGGCGGCCAGCATCTTGCATGAAGCGATGCCACATTCCTTCTGGACCGGATTCTACCGGGTCGTGGGTGCGGAACTGGTGATCGGCCCCTACCAAGGAACGCCGGGCTGCTCGCGGATCGGCCAGGGGCGGGGCGTGTGCGGTGCGGCTTGGGCGAGCGGGGAGACGCAGGTGGTGCCGGACGTGCACGAGTTTCCGGGTCACATCGCCTGCGACAGCCGGGCGGCGAGCGAGATCGTGGTGCCGGTGCGGGACCGGCGGGGAACGGTGATTGCCGTCTTCGATGTGGATTCCGTCGAGAAATGCGCTTTTGATGAGGTGGACCGGCAGGAACTGGAAGCGATCTTCGCGGCTTGGTAAGCGACCGGTCCGGCCAGTAGCAATTTCCCATGAGTAAACCCGATCCGCATCACATCGAGGGCCTCGACCGTCAGTCGAAGCGAGGTTTTCCCTGGCTTGGGGCGAGTTCGCTGATCCTTGCGGTCGGCGGGGTGTCCTTCCTTTTCACGCCGGCGGGGCAACGGCTTTTCCACGAGGAGAAGCCCGATGCGGCGGGGCCGGTGGTCACACGTGCGGATGCGGAGGACATCGAGAGGCAGTTCGAAGCGCGGCACCGTCAGGAGGTCGAGCGTCTGGAGGCGGAATTCCAGCAAGAGCGGGAGGCGCTGAAGAAGCAACTCGACGAGGCGGCCAAACGGCCGGGCGAACAGGCAGCCGATCCCGAGCCGCCGCTTTCCGCGCACACCGCGCAGAGCGGGGGCGACGTGCGGACCTTGCGTTCGGGGATTCCCTTCAAGTCGGAGGTGAAGGTGGAGAAGGGAGGCATCGCCTCGAAGGAGCGGAAGGACGGGGATTCCTACGTGGCGGAGTATACCTTGAAGCTGCGTCTGCCCGAGCCATCGAAAACGCTGGAGCAGCTCCAGACGGTGAACCCGAAGCTCGGGACGCTGTTGCCGGGCTTGCCCGCGATGATGGAGAAGGCGGCGGTATCGCGGTGGTTCTTCGAGCTCTACGACAACAAGACGAAGCGGGTACGGCAGGATGCCAACCGTTTGAACGAACTGCTCACGAAGCACAACTACTACGACTGCGAGACGATCCTGAACCTGAGCCATCCGCAGAGCGGCCGGAAGGTCTTCCTGCTGCAGGCGGAGATGGACGTGGTTTCGGACGGATCGGACGGCGACCGTCTGGCGAGCATGCCGGACGAGATCGTGAACTCGACGCACTACCAGCCCTTCACGAGCTACGGATGGCCGAAGAAGACGAGCACGGCGAACCCGATGGTGGCCGGCTGGGAGAAGCGGATCGAGGGCGCGAACAAGGAGCTCGCCGACAGCAAGACGACGGCGGAACGCAAGAGCTGGCTGCGCGAGCGGATCAAGTATCTGAAACGCGGGATCGAGGACATGAAGGCGCGGAGTTTCCTGATCGCGGAATATGATCCGTTCATCGTGATCCCGGTGAACCTTCTCGGCGCGAGCGATCCGTATGCGCCGAAGGTGGGGGACTATGCCGTGGTGGTGCACGGCGAGAAAATCTAT
>CAMLOZ010000311.1 GCA_946481625.1 uncultured Haloferula sp.
GGAGATGGATGACGTTGCCGTGCTGGTCGCCGAGGATCTGCACCTCGATGTGCTTGGCGCGGGAGATGTAGCGTTCGAGGAAAACGGCGGGATTGCCGAAGGCCTTCTCGGCCTCGCTCTGGGCCTCGGCGAGAAGGCCGGCGAGTTGTTCGGGCTTCTCGACCACGCGCATGCCGCGTCCGCCGCCCCCGAAGGCCGCCTTGATGATGAGCGGGAAGCCGATTTCCCTCGCCACCTTCAGGGCCTCGGTTGGATCGGTGATGGGTTCCTCGGTGCCGGGGAGAGTGGGGACATTGAACTTCGCCGCCAATTGCCGCGCGGCGGTCTTGTCGCCCATGCTTTCCAGCAATTCGGGGGAGGGGCCGACGAAGGTCATGCCCTCCCGTGCACAGGCCCGGGCGAAGGCGGCGTTCTCGGACAAGAAGCCGTAGCCGGGGTGCACGAGGGTCACACCCTTGGACTTCGCCAGCGACGCGATCCCGTCGACATCGAGGTAGGCGCCTACCGGTCCCTTGTTCTGGTCGAGCTGGTAGGCCTCGTCCGCTTTGAAGCGGTGGCGCGAGAAGCGGTCCTCCTCGGCGAAGATCGAGACGGTGCGCAGACCGAGTTCGTTGGCGGCGCGGAAAATGCGGATGGCGATTTCACCGCGGTTCGCGGCGAGAAGCTTGTCGGTCTTGGGTTGCGGCATGCGGGGCAGTTCCTAAGGGAACGCCGCCGAATCGGCCAAGGGGAAAGGTGGCAGCAGGCCTTTCCTTAAGGTCGCCTGAAAACTCCCGAAGAAAATTTCCCGAAAAGTCTTGACGGGGCGGCTGGTCGCTGGTAATCCTTCGGCGTCGCGACAATAGTAGGCGGCCCGATTGAAGAGTCTTCCCGGTTTTTGGGTTTTTCCGGAGGCTAATCGATCGGGCCGCTTCATTTTTGCCCTGATGGACGAATTGTCCTCCTTGCAAGCCTCGGAGGGAGGGATGTTCTGGAGAGCCGACAGAAGTCGCCGAGACTTCTTCAGGGTCCAATCCGTACCACTGCGGAGATCCGCGCGCGGTCGAGATCGAAGGGGCTGAGTTCGAGGATCACCACGGTTTCGTCCGGCAGTTCGGGCGGGGCGGCGGCGAGTTCCTTCGAGAGGTGGCAGATCACGCGCTTGCCGTTGGGTAGGGAGGCCTCGTGCAGGCCGTTTTCGAGCTTTCTAAGAATCACCCCGCGGGTTCGCAGGCAATCGTCGTGGGGCGCACCGGGACTTCTCATGGGGAACGGGGGGAGAGGCAGTCATGGCGGGTGGCCATTTGCAAGCACGGTCAAGGCCACGGCTTGACGCGGGGAGGGCGCTGCTACAATCTTCCTTCGCTTTCCGCGGCCTCCGGTCAGGTCCGGTTGCGGAGCCTATCCCTAGCACCATGAAGCTCCGATTGATTCTCCCGGCCTCCGCCGCCTTGTTCCTGGCGGCTTCCTGCACCCCTTACGTCGAGCCGCCGCCGCAGGCACCGGTCGATCCCGCGGTGAACAAGCAGACCGAGGAAGAGAAGCAGAAGATCGCGGAGCAACGCGAAAAGAAGAAGAAGGAAGCCGAGGAACTGGCTGCCAAGGAGAAGCAATCCGAGGGCCAGCAGGCCGCGCAGGACACGCCGCCCGGCAATCCGGATGCGGACAAGACCCCCGCGAAGAAGCCGGAAGAGGCCAAGGCCGAGATCCGCGTGGCGAAGCCAGTCCCCGGCAAGCCCGGGTTCGTCTTCAGCCCCTTCAACAACAAGATCATCGACGTGAAGGGAATTCCGAGCGGTCGCCTGGTGGCGGATCCGACCTATCCGGCGTCGGAGAAGAAGCATTTCCGGGTTCCCTGAGATCGCCGCGATTCCGCACCATTTGATTTCGAGGAGCCGGTCCCGGACAGGGTCCGGCTCCTTCATTCCCGGAGACCGACATGGATTTCAGCAAGGTGGCCGTTCTCGGCGGCGGGCTCCTCGGGGGCTCGCTCGCGCTGGCCTTGAGGGAGCGCTTCCCGGATCTCCCGGTGGCGCTGTGGGCGCGGCGCGCGGCGACTGTGGACACCGCACGCGAGCGGGGAATCCCCGGAGCCACCGAACAACTTGCTGCGGCGCTCGAAGGTGCGGACCTGGTGGTTCTTTCCACCCCGGTGGGGGCGATGGCCACAGTGCTGCTGGCCGCGCAATCGGCGGGGCTTTCGTCGGAAGCTCTGATCACGGACGTCGGCAGCGTGAAGGTTGCGCCCCACCGTTGCCTGCGGCCGATCCTCGAACGCTCCAACGGCCGCTTCATCGGGAGCCATCCGATGGCGGGCTCCGAGCTGACCGGGATCGGGGCGGCGGAGGCTTCGCTTTTCGAGGGTGCGGCCTGCCTCCTGACCGATGACGAGCAGGTGGGCGACCCTTGGGCGGCCCGGCTGCAGCGCTTCTGGGAGGCGGCAGGGTGCCGGGTTTCCTGGATGGCGGCAGAAGCTCACGACGCGCTGGTCGCCCGGATCAGCCACTTCCCGCATCTCATGGCCGCTGCGGCGGCCAAGGTCGCGCTGGAGAATCCCGCCGACGGGCAGTTCGGGGGCGGGGGACTGCGCGATACCACCCGCGTCGCGGGTGGCGATCCCGCGATGTGGGCGGAGATCGTGACCGAGAACCGCGATGCCCTCCGCGGCGTCTTGAGTCATGGCATCAAGGAGATGAGTGAAATGCTTGCCATGCTGGAAGCGGGCGAGCAAGAAGCCCTGCGCCGCTGGTTGGAGGACGCGAAACAAGCCCGGGACGCCTCCCTCACCGCCGCCAGAAACGATTTTCCATGAGCGAGTTCCGAGTCCGATCGATTCAGAAGCTGGATGCCGCCTTCCCGGTGCCCGGCGACAAGAGCATGTCCCACCGCGCGGCGATGATCGCCGGTCTGGCCGACGGGATTTCGACGGTCCGCAATTTCCTGCCGAGCGAGGATTGCCTTAACACGCTGGGCGCGATGATGGCCTGCGGCGTGGAGGTCGAGGTGCTGGAGGAGATGCCGGGATTCGGCCCGACATCGATGCGGATCCATGGCCGCAAGATGCAGCTTTCCGCTCCGGCCAAGCCGATCGATTGCGGGAATTCCGGCACCGGCATGCGTCTGCTGGCGGGGCTTTTCGCGGGCCAGCCGTTCGACTGCGAACTCTTCGGAGATGAATCGTTGTCCGGCCGGCCGATGGGGCGCATCACCGATCCGCTCGGGAAGATGGGGGCGAAGATCGACTGCCTAGGCGAGAAGCCGGGCTGCGCGCCGCTGAAGATCCACGGCACGAAGCTCCAGCCGATCCGCTATGAGTTGCCCGTCGCGAGTGCGCAGGTGAAGAGCGCGGTGCTTCTGGCCGGGATGTTTTGCGAGGGCACGACGACCGCGGTGCAGCCTGCCGATACCCGCGACCACACCGAGCGGATGCTCGAGTCCTTCGGCGTGAAGGTGCAGACTGAAGGCCAGGCGATTTCCATCGAGGGCGGACAAGTCCCGCAGGCCCGCGACTTCCGCGTGCCGGGAGACATTTCGAGTGCCGCCTTCTGGGTGGTGGCCGCAGCGGCGCTGCCGGGCTCGCGCCTGGTGATCAAGAACGTCGGCCTGAATCCCACCCGTACCGCGGTGCTCGACGTGATCGAGCGCATGGGCGCGAAGATCACCCGCACCGTGCTGTCCAGCGACGACGGGGAACCGATTGGCGATGTCGAGATCCGTGGGGGCAAGCTCGTCGGGACTGAACTGCTCAAGGTGGAAATTCCCAACCTGATCGACGAGATTCCGGTAATTGCCGTTGCTGCATCACTCGCTGAGGGTAAGACAGTTATAAGAAATGCGAAGGAGCTCCGGGTCAAGGAGACCGACCGGATTACCACGGTGGTCAACAACCTGCGCGCGATGGGCGGGCAAGTGGAGGAGTTCGAGGACGGGATGGAGATCACCGGCGGCCATCCGCTTCATGCCGCCACGGTGGAAAGCCACGGCGACCACCGCATTGCCATGGCCTTCGCGATCGCCGGGCTGTTCGCCGAGGGCGAGACGGTGGTGCGCAACACCGCCTGCGTGAACACCTCCTATCCCGGCTTCGCCAAGCAACTCGCGGCGGTGCTCGCCGGGAGCAAGTCGGAGGCCGACTACGATCTTCCCACCGTTCCGGTCGCTCCATGATCCTGCATCGCGCCATCGCCATCGACGGACCTGCCGCTTCCGGCAAGAGCACGCTCGCGCGCATTCTTTCGAAGCGCCTCGGGCTGATCATGGTGAATTCCGGAGCCATGTATCGCGCCGTGACCTGGAAGGTGCTCCAGCAGGGCATCGATCCCCACGACCGCGCCGCGGTCATCGAAGCCCTCCGCAACATGGAGGTGGAATGCGGCGTGGACGGCCTTTCCTCGACCGTGCGGATCGATGGCGTGGATCCCGGTGATGAACTGCGGAGCGAGGAAGTGAACGCCAGCGTGTCCGCGGTTGCCGCCGTGCCGGAGGTCCGCGAATGTCTGGTTTCGCTCCAGCGCGACTACCTCAAGCTTGGCGACGTGGTAATGGAAGGACGCGACATCGGCTCGGTGGTTTTCCCGGAAACGCCTTACAAGATCTACATGGATGCCGATCCCAACGTGCGCGAGGCGCGCCGCGAGGAGATCGGGGAGGTGGATTCGGTGGCCGCCCGCGACCATGCGGACAGCCGCCGCGAGACCGCGCCGCTGAAGATCGCGGAGGGCGCTGCCATTCTCGACACCTCCGGTCATACCATCGAAACCGGCGTGAAGGCTGCTTTGGACATTCTCGCGAGCCAAGGATTCCCGATCCCGCCGGACGGGGAGGAACCGGGGCTCTAACAAACGACGGACATGCGTTGGGTTTATTGGTTCGGTTGGACGCTTTTCGGCAGCGCGTACCGGTCGCTTTTCGGCCTGAAGGTCGTCGGCCGTGAGAACCTCGTCCGGGAGGGCGCGGTCTTGATCGCTTCGAATCACGAGAGCTTCCTTGATCCGCCCCTGATCGGTACCTTGTACCACGACGAGATGTTCTATCTCGCCCGCAAGACTCTGATGAAGGGGGCGCTGCTCAAGTGGATCTACCTTGC
>CAMLOZ010000312.1 GCA_946481625.1 uncultured Haloferula sp.
CCTCTCCATGGCGGGCTACAAAGCGGATGGAAGGTCGATAGACGGCCTATCCTTCGGGTCCGGGGATTTTATCGACCTCGATATTACGGAAGCGAAGGGCTTGCCGCGAACGCTGCTTTTCATCGCGACAGGCGGAGTGGCGATCGGGATGCTACTGCTGGCGGCTAGGGGAGTGCGGGCGCTTTGCTCATCGCATGAGCGCTTGTTAGAGCGCTGCATCCTGAGCCGTATGCTCACGCCCGCGTATGTCGCAGGGATGGTGCTGATGCCGGTGATGGCGCTGCTGCATCATGCCGAGGAGAGGCATTGGGTATCCCGCGACCCGTGGTTGAAGGTGAGCGCGCAGACGGCACCGTTCAACGCCCACGAACATAAGCTGGCGGAATCGTATTTCGCAAGGCTGAGAGAAGCGCTCGGGAAAACGGATGAGGTGCAAGGAGCAGGAGAGGATTGAAGAGCGGGATTCCCCTGCCCTGCCGGTCTCTGGTAGTCACTTGGAATGCGCGAGCGCGAAGCGACCGAACGATTCCTGGATGCCGCGGTGCGGCCGCTCGAGGACAACGCAGGGATGCAGGTGGGGGCGCGGCATGAACTCGCCGAGGTGATCTCAAGAGGTGAGGTGCCAAGTGCGGCGACGCGGCGACGGGGCGACTGGAGAAGGCGGAGTGATGGCGATGGATGCGGCCGTGCCCGTACGCAACCTCTTCGAGGTAGGGTATCGTTGGCAAGATAACCCGGGGTAGCCGCCTGCGTCGGCAACCCCGGGCTTTGGGACGCAGCCCCTTTTGGGGCAGGAGGGCCGATACGAGGCGGAAGAGTTGCTCGACATCATGGAGGAGACGCCGTGAGTCTGGCGGCATGAAGATCCGCGGCATCCATCATGTGGCGATCATTGCGGCGGACTATCCGCGGTCGAAGGCCTTTTACACGGAGGTGCTGGGGTTGCGGGTGATCGCGGAGACTTACCGGGAAGTACGAGATTCGTACAAGTTGGACCTGGGGCTGCCGGACGGGACGCAGATCGAGTTATTCTCGTTTCCGGGAGCGCCGAAGAGGGCTTCGTATCCGGAGGCGCAGGGGTTACGGCACCTGGCGTTCGCGACGGGGGATTTGGACGGGGCGGTGCGGTGGCTGTTAGAGCGAGGGGTGGCGGTAGAGGCGGTGCGGGTGGATGAATTGACGGGGAAGCGGTTCACGTTTTTTGCGGACCCGGACGGGCTGCCGTTGGAGTTGTACGAGGGGTAAGCGGAGCTGTTAGGTCGCTTCGAAAGCTGCGAAGAATCGCAGCAGTCCCAAGGCGGCTGCGCCGCGGTCATGGCGGCCGAGCGCGAGGCGGCTCAACGCTTCCGGGCGGAGGCGGTGACTTCGGCGACGAGGCGGTGGAGGACGAGACGGTGGTCGAGGCCGGTGGTGACGAGGGAGCGGTCAGCCTTGAGGGCGGATTCCATGGCGCCGCGGAGGCCGTCCATGGTGAAGGCTTCCGCGCCGCGGAGGCAGAGGAAGAGCGGGTAGATATTCACGCCGCCGGCCTTCTTCTGCGGGAGCCAGAGGCGCTCCATTTCGGGGAGGCGATCGACGGCGGCGGCGAAGTCCTTGTAATTCCGCATGGGCAGGCGCTTCTCGGCGAGGACCTTCGCCATGAAGAGATTCCGCACGGTGGGGATGATGGAGGCGCGCATCAGGCCGATGGCGTTTTCGCCGCGCTCGAGCTGCTGGTCGATGAGTTCGAGGGCGCGGGCGGCATGGCCGTTTTGCAGGGCGTTTCCGATCTCGAAGACGACGCCGGCGCGGCTGAGCGGGACCATGCGGCGGACGTCATCGGGAGTCACCTCGCGGCGGTCGGGGCCGAGGAAAAGGTCGATCTTTTCGAGTTCGTTGCCGATCTGGCGGGTGGCCTCGCCGGCGAGCATGACGAAGAGTTCGAGGGCTTCCGGCTCGAAGCGGAGGCCGAGGTCCTTGGCGCGCTTTTCGACGAGGTCGGCGACTTCTTCCTGCCAGCCTTCGCGGGAGGTATCGATCTTGTCGAAGACTTTCACTTGTGCGTTCTTTTCAAGGAACTTCCAGAAGGCGCGGCGCTTGTCGATGCCGGTGGCGCTGAGGAGAAAAACGACGCCCTTGCCGAGGCCGGCTTCGAGGCAGCTCTTGAGCGACTCGACGCCGGAGAGCGTCCGTTCCGAGCGGCCGGTGACATCGTCGATGAGGAAGCTGGCGTTCTTCAGCCAGACGACCTTTTCCCCGCCGAAGAAGGGCATGGTCTGGAGGGCCTCGACGACGGAGCGGCAGATCTGGAAGGCGCCTTCGGAGTTGTCGGCGGTGCCTTCGATCATCTCGTGGGTGAAGCCGTCGTCATTACCGCCGGTGAGCTCCCGGTGGAGGCGGAGGGCTTCTTCTTTCACGCGCCCGTCGTCGCTGCCGACGATGGCGAAAATGCTCGTATTCGTGTTCGGCTTGGCGGCCACGCGGGAGGATGGTCCGGGTGGAGGAGTCGTGTCAAAGCTCCAGCGGCCCGGTGCCGGGGCGGGTCTTGGATTCGCCGTTCTTTTTCCGCTCGCGGGCCTCGCGGAAGAAGCCTTGGAGGAGGGCGAGGCTTTCCTCCATGAGGACGCCGGAGGTGATCTCGCAGCGGTGGTTGAGGGGAGGATTGGCATCGAGGAGATTGATCCAGCCGCCCGCGGCACCGGCCTTCGGGTCGGGGCAGCCGAAGACGACGCGCTCCGGGCGGCAGTGGACGATGGCGCCGGCGCACATCGGGCAGGGTTCCTTGGTCACGTAGAGGGTGCACTTTTCCAGCCGCCAGTCGCCGAGAACGCTTTGGGCGGCGGTGAGGGCGAGCATCTCGGCGTGGGCGGTGGCGTCCCGGAGGGTTTCGACCTGGTTCCAGGCGCGGGCGATGATCTTGCCTTCGCGGACGATCACGCAGCCGATGGGGACTTCCGTGGCGGCGTAGGCGCGGCGGGCCTCGCGCATGGCCTGGGCCATGAAGAAGTCGTCGCTGCCGAGATCGATGATGGGGTCCACGGGGGAGGAATAAGTTCCAAGTGAGAAGTTCCAAGTGCCAAGGGGAGAAAGGTCCAAATTCCAAACCCTAAATTACAAGAAAAGGCAGGCGATGAGGGGAAATCGAGGGCTGTTTCATGCCTTTTTGGAACTTGGAACTTGGAATTTGGAACTTCACGCTCGCCGCGTGATCCCGCCGACGTTCCGAGACCGAGTCATTGCCCCTTCCCTGCTAGCCGCTGATTTTTCGCGTGTCCGCGAAGAAGTGACCCGGACGATCCAGGCGGGTGCCGACTGGCTGCATCTGGACGTGATGGACGGGCATTTCGTGGACAACATTTCCTTCGGGCCGGCGATGGTGCAGGCGGTGCACGAGACGAACGACATCTATCTGGACGTGCACTTGATGGTGTCGCGGCCGGACCACTTCCTACCGCGCTTCGTGACGGCTGGGGCGGACCTGATCACGGTGCACGTGGAGGCGGAGCACGACGTGGACTCGACGTTGCGGCGGATCCGGGATGCGGGGTGCAAGGCGGGTCTGGCGATCAACCCTGCGACGCCGCTCGAAGCCGCGCTGCCGCACCTGGCGCATGTGGATCTGCTGCTGTGCATGACGGTGGTGCCGGGCTTCGGCGGGCAGCCCTTCATGGCGGAGGTGCTGCCGAAGATCGAGGCGGCGGTAAAGTGGCGGGAGGAGCACGGCCTGGCCTTCCACATCGAGGTGGACGGCGGGATCGATCCGCTGACGGCGGCGCGCTGCGCAAAAGCCGGGGCGAACGTGATGGTGGCGGGTTCCTCGACCTTCAAGGCGCCGGACATGGCGGCGGCGATCCGGCAGATCCGGGAGGCCTAACCGGGGGACGAATCCGTGCCCCGGCGGCGCTATTACCATGTCCATGAAGTCTTCACACCTCATCGCCGCCGGTGCCGCCTTGGCGGGATTCTCGCTGGGCTGGCTGGTCAAGCCTTCGGGAACACCCGCTCCCGCAACGGCGGAATCCACGCCGGAGGCCGGCAAGGGCGCGCGCGGGGCGATGGACGGGAAGTCGCGCGAGAGGTCGGAGAGGCCGCTCGTACTCAAGGCGCGGCCGGGCAGCGGCACGGTCGAGCCGAGTGAGGAGATGACGGCGGCGGAGCGGAAGTTCAAAGAGAGTTTCTCCAGCGCCGGCGAGAGGACGAACAACGCGCGTCTTAACCGCCTCTCCGAAGCGCTCGGTCTCAGCGTGGATCAAAAGGACGCGGTGAACGCGCTGCTCGCGGGTCGGCGCGAGGGCTTCAAGGATCTGCAAGGAAAGGGCAAGACGCCCGCCGAGATGGTGGCGGAAGCCGGAAACGCCGCGCTGATCTTCGAGAACGAGTTGAAGACCCTCCTCGATGAGGAGCAGAGGCTCGCCTATGATGATTTCAAGGCGCGCGAGCGGGAGAACGACATCGAGGCGAAGGCGGCGACGGACTTCGCCGATCTCGTGCGCCAGGTGGATCTCTCGCCCGCCCAACGGGATCAAGCGTTGGAAGTCCTGCGGACGATGAGCGAGGAGTCCTTTGCCAAACGGCCGCAGGGCTGGGAGGTCATGGCGGAGTCGATGGAGATGATGGGAGGCTTGTACAGCACCGCCTTCGAGGAGATGTCGGGCTTCCTGGATGATCCGGAGGCGATGAAGAATCCGGCGGAGATCCAGAAACGGATGAACGAGGCGAACCGGGCGAATTCCGAGGCGAAGGTTTCCCGGCTGACGACGATCCTCACGCCGGCGCAGCTCGCGCAGTTCCGGGCGACGCTGGATGCGCGGGCGAATTTCCGGGAGATCTCGCCGGTGCCGCCGGCCGCGACGAACCGCTGAGAACCCATGCTGCGCATCAACGGCGAAACGGCGGATCCCGGATTGATCGAGGAGGCCTTCGCACGGATCAAGGCGGAGGCGGAGCTTCTGAGCGAGGTTTCGTGTTGCGAGCGCGACGAGGAATTCCGCGCGAAGGCGGAGGAGGAGACGACCGATGGCATCCTGCTGGCCCAGGAGGCGGAGCGGAGGGTGCCGATGCCTTCCGCCGAG
>CAMLOZ010000313.1 GCA_946481625.1 uncultured Haloferula sp.
CGGGCATGAGGAAGGGCTTGTCGATGGCGCGCTCCGGCTCCGGGATGTAGGAGTCGACGGCTTCCATCAGCTTGAGGATGTTTTCCTTCTGGGCGGCATCGCCTTCGAGGGCGGCCTTGGCGGAACCCTTCACGATCGGGATCTCGTCGCCGGGGAACTCGTAGGTCGAAAGGAGGTCGCGGACTTCCATTTCGACGAGCTCGAGAAGTTCTTCGTCATCAACAAGGTCAACCTTGTTCATGAACACCACGAGGGCGGGCACGCCGACCTGGCGGGCGAGAAGGATGTGCTCGCGGGTCTGGGGCATCGGGCCGTCGGCGGCGGACACCACGAGGATGCCCCCGTCCATCTGGGCGGCACCGGTGATCATGTTCTTCACGTAGTCGGCGTGACCCGGGCAGTCCACGTGGGCGTAGTGGCGCTTGTCGGTTTCGTATTCGACGTGGGCGGTGTTGATGGTGATGCCGCGCTCGCGCTCTTCGGGAGCGGCGTCAATGTCGGCGTAGCTCTTCTTCTCCGCGAAACCTTTGTCGGCCAGCGTGTTCGTGATCGCTGCGGTGAGGGTGGTCTTGCCGTGGTCAACGTGACCGATGGTTCCGATGTTAACGTGCGGCTTGTTCCGCTGGAATGATTCTTTGGCCATGGTTGTGGTGGTTACGCTTTAAGACTTGGGCTGCTCTTCCGCTAGTGCGACCGCTGGAGCTCGTGGGGGGAATTGAACCCCCGACCTCGTCCTTACCAAGGACGCGCTCTACCCCTGAGCTACACGAGCAATAACGGCTGATCTGGTCGCCTGTCCCGGAATGCAGAGGAAAATCCGGAGGGGGCCTCGTGAGACGAAAAACCCCCGCGAATTTCCTGGGCGGTCCCGGGAAAAGCGGGGCGGAAGTTGAACAAAGCCGCCCATACTGTCAAAAAAAATATCGATTGGAAGAAGATTTATCGGGACGACGCCCAAATTCGCTGGAATCCAATAAATTACGCCGGTTCCGCTGCCTCCGTGGCGGCCTCTTTGGCGGCCAGCAGGCGGTTGAAGCGCATGATCTCCAGACAGCGGCCGGTGGCGGGATCGGCTTCGACGATCACTCCACAGAGGCGGACAGGCCCCGTGGCGATGGGAAAACGGGTGGGCATTCCGGTGCGGAAGCGCCAGATCACGGATTCGGGAGCCCGGCCGAGGATCGAGTCCTCGGGGCCGCACATGCCGGCGTCGGTGAGGGCGCCGGTGCCGCCGGCGAGGATGCGGTCGTCGGCGGTTTGGACGTGGGTGTGGGTGCCGACGACGGCGGTGACCTTCCCGTCGAGGGCGCGGCACATGGCGATTTTCTCGCTGGTGGTCTCGGCGTGGAAATCGACGAAGATGATAGACACACCTTCCGCCCTTAGGCGTTCGGCTTCGGCTTCGGCGAGGAGGAAGGGGTTTTCAAGGGGGGGCTGCATGAACGAACGTCCTTGAGCCTGAATGACTCCCACACGTCCCTTGGGGGTATCGAGGACGACGGAGCCCTTACCCGGGGTATCGGCGGGGTAGTTGATCGGGCGGAGCAGGCGGGGCTCGGTGGGGAAGTAGTCCACGATCTCCGCCTGGTCCCAGACGTGGTCGCCGGTGGTGATCACGGCGGCGCCGGCGCGCAGCAGGTCGATGGCGATGCGGGGGGTGATGCCGCGGCCTCCGGCGGAGTTCTCGCCATTGACGATGATGAAATCGAGGTGCAGTTCCTTGCGCAGCAAGGGCAAATGCTCGATGACCGCCTTGCGACCAGGTTCGCCGACGATGTCTCCCAGGAAAAATATGCGGATCGGCTCCATGAAATCGGGGGACTTCAACCGGCACGACATCGCCCCGGCCCGCGAGGCTTATCCCTCCGGCCTTAGGCCCGCCAAGCCAAATCCCCGATGAAGTCCCGCACCCTGCCCTTCTGGATCGCGTTCACGGTCGCCCTGCTTGCAACCGTGTTCTGGCTGCGGCAGCCGGAACCGGGAACTGCAAACCCGCCCGTGGAGCCTGCGGTCGTGGAGAAAGGGCCTTCGCTTTCGGATCTCGCCCCGATTCCGGATTGGAGCGAGTTGAACGCCTACCAGAGCACGATCACGCGCGCGGAATTCCTGCGCGAGATGGACGCGGTATTCACCGTCTCGCCCGCGTGGCGGGAGTGGTTCGAGGTGGGGACGGACGAAGTGAAGATCCGGACTTCTCCCGATCCGGCGGATGTTTTCCGGCTGCGGTTCGCGCCCGAGGGGCTGGAGGGCAGGCCGCCCCGTTACTGGCGCACTGCGGCCGAGCTGGCACCGGCACCCGTGGAGAAGCCGCTGGAAGGATTGAAGATCGCGATCGATCCCGGACACATCGGCGGGCGCTGGGGGAAGATGGAGGAACGCTGGTTCCAGATTCCCGGCAACCAGCCGGTGCAGGAGGGTGACATGACATTGGCGGTGGCGAAGCTGCTGAAGCCACGGCTGGAAGCACTGGGCGCGATCGTCGCGCTGGTCCGGGACGAGACCGAGCCCGTGACGGAGTTGCGGCCGGAGATGCTGCGGGCCGCGGTGCCCGCGGAGACACCCTCAAGCAACATCGCGAAACAGGCGGAGCTGCTCTTCTACCGCAAGGCGGAGATCCGGGCACGGGCGAAGCGGGTGAACGAAGCGATCCAGCCGGATCTGGCGCTCTGCCTGCACTTCAATGCCGACCCCTGGGGCAATCCCGCCGCGCCGACTTTGGTGGCCCACAACCACTTCCACATGATCCTGAACGGCGGCTACACGGATGAAGAGATCGGCCGTGCCGACGAGCGTCTTGAATTGCTCTTCAAGCTCCTGCAGGGGGTCCACGCGGAAGAAGCGGCGGTCTCCGCAAGTGCCGCGACGGCCTTCGTGGAGCGCACGGCGATGCCGCCCTACCTTTACCTCGCGACGGGCAACAACCGGAACGTGGACGGGAACCCCTACCTCTGGGCGCGCAATCTCCTGGCAAACCGCGTCTATCGCTGCCCGGTCATTTATTACGAGCCCTACGTGATGAACTCCGTGGAAGATCACGAGCGGATCCAGGCGGGCGACTACGAAGGGGAACGGATGGTGGCGGGGAAGATGCGGCCTTCGATCTTCCGGGAGTATGCCGATTGCGTGGCGCTGGGTTTGGAACGGTATTACCGGGGGAAGCGGGTGGGCACCCCCCGGAAGTAATCGCTTTCTTCGGGAACGCATCCGGCCACAACCTCTTCGAGGCAGATCATCCTTCGACCGTTTTCCCGGGGGGCAGGCCCTTCGGGACACAGGTTCGCCATGTATCGAATGTCGCCATTTATGGCGAATGCGTCGCGGGTCCGGCGAAAGGGTCCTAGCGAGGAGGGGGTTTACAAGGTAAGCGGTCTTTCCTGTCATGTCACCCAAATGTCCCCCATCCACGGGATAGGCATGGACGGGAAAGAACGTTCTTCTCCACACATGCTCCGCGCCGCCCTTCTTGCCACGCTTTGCGCTGCCCCGCTCCATGCCCAGGACGGAGGTCAGCTTTACACGCTTTATTGTTCCGCCTGCCACGGGGTCGATGGCAAGGGGGCGACCGGGGGGACCTTTCCGCCGCTGGCCGGAAGCGACTGGGTGCAGGGCGACGCGGCGCGCGCGGTGAAGATCGTGCTGCACGGCTTGCACGGGGAGGTCGAGGTGGACGGGCGGAAGTTCAATCTGGAGATGCCGCCGCAAGGAAGCGTGCTGCCGGACGACCAGATCGCCGCGATCCTCACCTACGCGCGGTCGTCGTGGGGCAACACGGCCGAGGCGGTGACGGCGGAATTCGTGAAGGCGACCCGCGATGCCACGGCCGACCGGAAGGGGCCGTGGACCGGACCGGAGATCCTCAAGCTCCACCCGCTGCCCGCGGCGAAACCGCCGATCGCGAACCTGATCTCGCAGGTGTACCACGGGACCTGGAAGGAGATGCCGGACTTCACCAAACTCACGGCGAAGAACGTGGAGGAAGAGCACGACGGGAAGATCAGCGTGAAGGACGCGGATTTGACGGACCTTTTTGCCATCGTCTGGGAGGGAGAAATCACCGCGCCTGAATCGGGCGACTTCGAGTTCCGTCTGGATGCCGACGACGGAGCCCTGGTGAAGGTGGACGGGAAACCGGTTGCCGAGCTCAAGGGGGTGGGACCGATGGACGGCAGCCGCGCGAAGCAGGGCAAGATCCGGCTCTCTTCCGGAGCCCACAAGATCCGCATTGAGTACTTCGAGTACTATGGCAACGAAGGGATCGCGCTGGCGTGGAAGGGACCGGGCATTCCGGGCTGGAAGAATCTTTCGGACAACCCGGTGAAAGGCGGCCGAGAGCCGATCCCGATCGCGCCCGTGAACGGCCGCGCGGTGGTCTATCGCAACTTCATCGCCGGCACGACGCCGCGCGCCATCGGCATCGGTTTCCCCGGCGGGGTGAACCTCGCCTATAGCGCCGATCACCTGGGCACGGAGTTGATTTGGACAGGCGAGTTCATGGATGGCTCGCGCCATTGGATCGACCGCGGGCAAGGCGACCAAGCGCCCGCGGGCGAGAAGGTGGTGAAGCTTTCCGGCAGCCGGACACTGCCGGAGAAGGCGCGGTTCCGCGGCTACAAGCAGGACGCCGCGGGGAACCCTACCTTCTCCGTGCAAATCGGGAACCAGTTCGTGCTGGATGAGTGGAAGCCTGCGAGCTCGGGAAGCGGACCTGCGCTCACGCGCACCCTGGGTCTGAGCGGCCAAGGAAGCCCCGTGGAGATTTTGATCGCCGAGAAGCTGCCTGTGAAGGAAGGGCCGGAGGGACTCGATGTGGGGAATCTGATCCGGTTGAAGGTGGAGGGCGCCACCCTCGATGTGCGCGGCGACAAGGTGTTTCTGAAGGTTTCCTCGGGCAAGCAAGCAACGGTCACCTACTCGTGGAAGTGAAGTTCGAAGCTCGAAGTTCCAAGTTAGAAGTTCCAAGTTCCAAGCAAGGCATATGACAATCCGAAATAACGGCGGCATCGCGGGAGGGCTTCTTTTCG
>CAMLOZ010000314.1 GCA_946481625.1 uncultured Haloferula sp.
TCACGGAGAAGCCGGGTAAGGTGGAATTCCGCGACATGATCTCGGGCATCACCGTTACCAACGAGACCGACAAGGAAACCGGCAAGAAGGTCATGGTGGTCACCGAGCACAAGGAGGACCTCCACCCGCAGGTCGTGATCGTGGACGAGAAGACCAAGGAGGTCCGCGCTTCCTACTCGATCCCGGTGGGCGCTCACCTTTCCGTGAAGGAAGGGGAAGTGGTCACGGGCGGCACGCAGCTTGCCAAGACCCCGCGCAAGGTTGCCCGCACCAAGGACATCACCGGTGGTTTGCCGCGCGTTGCCGAACTCTTCGAAGCCCGCAAGCCGAAGGATGCCTGCGTCATCGCGAAGATCGATGGCGAGGTTTCCTTCGGTGGCACCGTCCGCGGCAAGAAGAAGGTCATCGTCACCGATTCCGACTCCGGCGAGCAGGTCGAGCACCTCGTCCCGATGGGCCGTCACATCATCGTGACGGATGGTGACCGCGTGAAGCGCGGCGACCAGATCACCGAAGGCCCCGTGTCCCCGGAAGACCTCCTCGAGGCTTGCGGTGCTCAGGAACTTCAGGAGCACCTGGTGAACGAAGTGCAGTCGGTCTACCGCGTCCAAGGCGTGGAGATCAACGACAAGCACATCGAGATCATCATCCGCCAGATGCTGCGCAAGGTGAAGATCACCGATCCCGGCGATGCCGATCAGCTCCTCTGGGGCGACCAGATCGACCGCTCGGCCTTCAACCGCATCAACGACGGCATCGTCGCCAGCGGTGGCAAGCCGGCGGAAGCCGAACCGGTGCTGCTCGGTATCACCAAGGCCTCGCTGGAAACCGACTCCTTCATCTCGGCGGCGTCCTTCCAGGAAACCACCCGCGTGCTGACGGAAGCGGCGACCTTGGGCAAGGTGGACTACCTCACCGGATTCAAGGAGAACGTGATCATGGGTCACCTCATCCCGGCCGGTTCCGGCTTCGAAACCCACCGCGACTCGGACATCGAGTTCACCGTGGAAGAGCCCGAGCCGATCTTCGTCCCGGAAGTCCGCGAGACGGAAGATGCGGTCGTCGAGAGCGCCTGATCGCCGGATCCAAACAAGAATTCAAAAGCCCGGTCGCGCGAGAGTGCGGCCGGGCTTCCTTTTAGGCGGTCTCCTTGGGAGCGTCCGGAGCGCGGTGGAACCGCAGGTACTTGCGGCCGAGCCACAGCGCGAGCGCAAGCCATGCGATCGACAGGGGAATCATGCTGAACGACAAGCCGGACAGTCCGAGACCGAGCGCGCCCATCGCAGGATAGGTCCAGGCTCCGATTTGGTCGCCGGCACGATAGACGAAGGTGTCGTTGAAGTTCTTCGCCTTGTATTTGTCCGCGCGGGGCAGGACCGCGTAGAGTGCTTCCCGGGCGGGGCGTTGGATCGCGAAGTTGGCAGCCCGGCGCAGGATGTCGAAGATGAGCACCACGGCGAGGCCCGGCCATGCACCAAGAAGGGCGAATCCCACCACGCCGAGGGCGGGAACGAATGCCAAGGCCATTCCGATCCCGAACCACCGGACGATCCGCCCGGTCAGGAAGATCTGCGTGATCAAAGTCAGCACGTTCACCGCGAGGTCCCGGTTGGCGAAGAGCTCGGTCCGCCCCACTCGATCGTTTGCGAAGACCCGCGAGACGATATCCGCCTGCTGGAAGTAGATGAAGGTCGAAGAGATGGTGAAGAACAGCATCAACCCGGAGATGCCCAAGAGGTAGGGCGTTGCGAACACGCTCTTGATGCCATCGAAGAGGCCGCCGCCGATGAGGTCTTCGCCGCTGCTCTTCGGTTGGCCGGACTCCGCCCGATCCGATTCATCCGCAGCCAGCGCGAGCGCGGCCTCATGCCGCTCGAGGGATCTGGAGGCCTGGCAGGCAAATTCGAGTAGCAGCGCCGAGACCAAGAGCAGATTCACCGGCCCCAAGGGTTCGGCGAGCGCAGAGGTGATGGAGGAGCCCGTGATCGCACCGATGCTGCCCCCGACGGCTACCATCCCGAAAAGCCGTTTGCTCTGCCTCGGCCGGAACACGTCCGTCATGAAGGACCAGAAGACCGAGACGACGAACAGGTTGAAGATGCTGCCCCAGATGAAGAAGATGCGGCCGATCCAGACGTTCTTCGCCGGATCGACGAAGTTGTAGAGCACGAAGAAGATCACCAGGTGCAGGATGAAGAACCGGTAGGTCAGCGGCACGAATCGCCGGCGCGGCAGCCGGCCCACCAGAGAGGCAAAAACGGGGTGGACCAGCAGCATCCCGACAAGGGTGCCGGTGAAAAGCCACGGCAAGTTGTCCACCCCGCCCGCCACTCCCGCTTCGTCGCGGATCGGTCGCAGGACGTAGTAAGCGGAAAGTACGAAGAAGAAGTAGGCCGCCGACCAGATCAGCGCGGCGAACTCGTGCTCTCTTACGTCCACCGCGCGTCGGACCAGGCGGGAGAATGCTTCTCTCATACGACCGCTGGTTCAGAGGGCGGCGAAAGCCTCTTCGATCCGTTTGCGCATTCCGGCATCCGGCAGGACACCGCGTGCGGCGGCGGCGTTGTCTTCCATGTGCTTCAGCTTGGTCGTGCCGGGAATCGCGGCGGTCACGGCGGGATGCGAGACAACATACTTCAGGAGAATCTGCGCCCAACTCGTCGCATTGATTTCCTTCGCAAAGTCCGGCAGCGGCTTGCCCGCTGTCTTTGCGATGATGGCCGGCCCTCTCCGACCTCCGAAGGGCATGTTCACCAAGGAAGCGATCCTCTTCTCGGCGACCAGCGGCAGGATCTTCTCTTCCGCATTCCGGTTCCCCACCGAGTAGTCGAACTGCACGAAATCCAGCTCCTCCTTCTCAAGGATCTTGACCAGCTCCGGGTACTGTTTGTCGTCCGAGGTGGTGACCCCGTAGTGGCTGATGCGTCCCTCTTTCTTCCAGTCGCGGAGCAACGGCAGCAGGACCTCCCATCCTCGCAAGCTATGTACCTGGACCAGCTCGATATGCTTTGTCTGGAGGCGCTTGAAGGACTCTTCGAGCATCTCGATGCCTTTCTTCACGTCGCCGCCGTCCGCGGTCACCTTGGTGGCAATGAAGAGTTGGTCGCGGATGCCCAGCTCAGCGATCAGCTTGCCGAGCACCTCCTCGGATTTCCCGTAGCCCGGGGCCGTGTCGATCAGGCTGAGTCCGAGTTTCGGAAACTGGCGGAGTACCTCGCGGCGTGGAGCCAGTTCCTCTTCGGTGCTCACGCCATATTGGTTCGTGCCGAGGCCGATCACGGGGATTTTTCTTCCTGACCCGGGAATCGACTTGGCGATCAGGGGCAGGGCAGCGGACTCCTCGGCACGAAGCGTGAGGCGGTCCAGCGTCAGGCCGGCTCCTGCCACGAGGCCGAGCTTCAAGGCACCACGCCGGGTCAAATGGGTTTGGACGGTATTCATGGCGGTACAAGTATCGTGGTAGCTTCGGGTGTTTTTTCAGGGTTTGAAAGATCGGTTTTGATTCGGGGTTGCCGCCACCGGGGATTCTCGTCCATGTTGGCAGGGAAGCTGGAGGAAGATCATGCGCTGGGAAGGACGCGAGCAGAGCGAGAATGTGGAAGACCGCCGTCGTGGAGGCGGAGGCAGGATGGCCTTGGGGGGAGGACTCGGGACGCTGGTGCTGCTTCTCATCGTATGGCTGCTGGGAGGCGATCCGATGCAGTTCCTGCAACAGACCGGTGGCGGCGGAGTAGGGGTGGAAGCGCCGGCCTCGCCGGAAGAGGAGAAGACCAAGGCCTTCGTGGCCACCATTCTCAAGGACACGGAGACAATCTGGCACGAGGAGTTCGCCCGGATGGGGAAGACCTACGAGGAGCCGACGCTCGTGTTCTTTTCCAGCCAGGTGCAGAGCGGCTGTGGTTTTGCCGGGGCGCAGATGGGGCCTTTCTATTGTCCGGCGGACCGCAAGGTTTACATCGATCTCTCCTTCTTCAACGAGCTCAGTGAGCGCTTCGATGCTCCCGGGGATTTCGCGCAGGCCTATGTGATCGCCCACGAGGTGGGACACCATGTGCAAAATCTGTTAGGTATTTCCGGCCAGGTGCAGCAGATGCGCCAGCGGGTCGGGGAGGCGGAGTCCAATGAGCTGTCCGTCCGCCTTGAACTACAGGCGGATTTCCTCGCCGGCATGTGGGCACGGAAGGGACAGCAGAAGTTCAATTTCCTGGAGGAGGGGGACCTGGATGAAGCATTGCGCGCGGCGAACCAGATCGGCGATGACACCCTGCAGCGACGGTCCCAAGGCACCGTCGTGCCGGACTCCTTCACCCACGGCAGCTCGGCGCAACGCATGCGCTGGTTCAAGAAAGGGCTGCAGAGTGATCGATTCGACCCCAACAACACGTTTCAGACCGACGACCTCTAACAAACCCATGCAACGCCGTCCCTTCCTCGCCTCCCTCGGAGCCACCGCCGCCGCAGTCACCACAGGAGCCCGCGCTCAGGAGGAGGGCGGGAAGAAGCTCGGTTGGGCACTGGTGGGCCTCGGCTCGCTGAGCACGAATCAGATCGCGCCCGCGCTTGCGAAGACGAAGCACTGCAAGCTCTCGGCCGTCGTCACCGGCACGCCCGCGAAGGCGGAGCAATGGAAGGCGAAACACGGCCTCGCGGACAGCCACGTCTACAACTACGAGACCTTCGACAAGATCGCGGAGAACCCGGATGTGGATGTCATCTACATCGTTCTGCCGAATTCGATGCACGAGGAGTTCGTGATCCGCGGGGCGAAGGCCGGGAAGCACGTCTTCTGCGAGAAGCCGATGGCCAATACCGCGGAAGAGTGCCGCCGCATGATTGCGGCGATGAAGGATGCCGGCAAGATGCTCGGCGTCGGCTACCGCTGCCAGTTCGAGGCGCACCACCGCGAATGCATGCGGCTCGCGCGCGAGAAGACTTTCGGGGACCTGAAGTTCATTGAGGCGGGCTTCGGCTTTCAAGCGGGTGATCCCAAGCAATGGCGGCTGAATAAGAA
>CAMLOZ010000315.1 GCA_946481625.1 uncultured Haloferula sp.
TCCAGCATCTCCTTCTGGCAATCGTAGGACGATTGCAGCATGAGGCGGATGCGTTCCAGCGGGGGGTTGGAAGCCGAGAACATCGCGTCGAACTTCGGCTTCATCTCGGTCTGCCAGTCTTCCTCGAGCGCCGCCACCGCCAGATCTGCCTTGGATTCGAAGAAGTAGTAGAAGCTCCCCTTCTTGACCCCGGCCTTTTCGCAGATGGCGTCAATCGTCACCACCCCGTAGCTGTTCTCCCAGATCAAATCTCCGGCAGCTTCGAGAAGGCGTTGCTTGGCGTCACTTTTGCGTCCCACGCCGGAATAGATAGTTGACCGTTTGGTAAACTACAAGGGGAATTTTCGGAAAATTGTCCGAAGAGCGCGAGGGACCTATTCTTTCACGGGTGCCTTTTGAGGTGGCAAGCCGGCTTTTTCGCGTTCGAGGATGGTGATGAAATCGGCGAGTTCCTTGGTACGGGGTCCGTCGGGACTTTCGGCGATGGCCTTTTTGAGCACGGCGATGGCCTCGTCCTTGTTACCTGCGGAGGCGAGGGTGCCGGCGGCATGCCCGTAGACCTGCTGGCGGAGTTCGCCTTTGATCTCGCCCTTGGCGAGGGTCTCCTCGACGTGCTTCATGGCGCCATCGAGGTCCTGCTTCGAACGGAACTCGCCGAGCTTGGCCATGAAATCGGCGAACTTCTGCTCGTTGTCCTGCCGGGCGGCGAAGCCGGTGGTATCGGCGGGGTCGGCGCCTTTGATCTCCGCCGCGAGTTCCGGATAGTTGGAAAGTAGCATGGCGCTTTCCAGTTCCATGCCGTCGAGCGCGCCGATGAGGAGGCGGGCTTTTTCGATACCCTCCTTCGTGGCGGCAGAGGCGATGGCTTGGTCACGGGACGACTTCCTGGCGAGGAGTGAGTCGAGGTGGGGCAGGTACTTTTCCGGGCCGCCGGCCTGGTAGCCCGTGGCTGCGAAAGGTTTTCCCGCGGCATCGCAGAGGAGGATCGTGGGATAGGCCTTGATCGGGTACTTTTTGAGAAGGGCGGCGTTCTGAAGCGCGACGGCTTCGGTGACGCGGGCCTTATCCTTGGGATAGTCGAGCTCGAGGAGGACGAACTTGTCCCCGGCTGCTTCGAAACCGGGTTGTTCGAAGACTTCCTTGCGGAGTTTGACGCACCAGACGCACCAGTCGGAGCCCGTGAAGTCGATCAGGAGATTCTTGCCCTCGGCAGCGGCCCGCTTGCGCGCGGCTTCGTAGTCGTCGGTCCAGCCCTTGCCGGCGGCGAAAGTGGAACCAACGAGGACCGGGGCGAGGAGCAGGTGAAGAAGCCGCATGGTGGAGGGTCACGTCGGGAGAGGTCGTGGGGTTTATCGGGGAGGGATGGATACATCGGGTGGTATTCGGAAAGATCGGCGGTATTCCTCGACAGGTGGATGGCGAAGCGCGCGCTTGACCCTTCGTTATCAAACGTCCAGCGTGTCCGCCCGCCGCGGCCAGGAGGCTCCGGTGAACACCACTAGACTACCCATCGCCATGGCCGCGAAGATCTACACGAACAAGGACGCGTCGCTCGCTCCGCTGAAGAAGAAGACCCTGGCCGTGATCGGCTTCGGTTCCCAGGGCCACGCCCACGCGCTCAACCTCAAGGACAGCGGCCTGAAGGTCGTGATCGGCCTCTACCCGAAGTCGAAGTCCCGCGAAGTCGCCAAGAAGCTCGGCTTCGAGGTCATGGACACCGCCGAGGCCGTCAAGGTCGCGGACGTGATTTTCGTGGCAGTGCCGGACACGAAGATCGCCGCCGTCTATAACAAGGACATCGCGGCGAACCTCAGCAAGGGCAAGACCCTGCTGTTCTCCCACGGTTTCGCCGTCCACTTCAAGACGATCGAAGCGCCGAAGGACGTGAACGTGATCATGGTGGCACCGAAGGGCCCGGGCCACACGGTCCGCAGCCAGTTCGTCGATGGCAAGGGTGTTCCCGGCCTGATCGCCGTGCACAACGATGCCGACGGCAAGGCCAAGGACATCGCGCTCGCTTGGGCGCGCGGCGTCGGCTGCACCCGTGCCGGGGTGTTCGAAACCAACTTCCGCGAGGAGACCGTGACCGACCTCTTCGGCGAGCAGTGCGTGCTCTGCGGCGGTGCTTCCGCCCTGGTGAAGGCCGGCTTCGAGACGCTGGTGGAAGCCGGCTACCAGCCGGAGATGGCCTACTTCGAGTGCCTCCACGAGCTGAAGCTGATCGTCGACCTGATGAACGAAGCCGGTATCGCCGGGATGCGTTTCTCGATCTCCGAAACGGCCGAGTGGGGCGACGTGAGCGTCGGCCCGAAGATCATCGACGCCTCCGTGAAGAAGCGCATGCAGAAGCAGCTCAAGGAGATCGAGTCCGGCAAATTCGCCAAGGAGTGGATCGCCGAAGCGACCAGCGGCGGCAAGAAGTTCAACGAGATCCGCAAGGCGGAAGCCGCCCACCAGATCGAGAAGGTCGGTGAGAAGCTCCGCTCGACGATGAGCTGGATCAAGCAGAAGAAGCTCAAGAAGGGCGCGGCCCAGGCGAGCTACGTGTCTTCCTCGAAGTAAGAGACCGCTTTCAGAGAGCCCGGTTCCCGCAGGGGAGCCGGGCTTTTTCGTGCCCGGGCGGCGGGGGCCTCCACGGAAGGGTAGTTCGGGTTCCGATACTTGGATGATTGCGACATGCCCGAAAGGACCTGTGCCGAAAATCCGTTTCCCGCTGCCATTCCGGATGCTTGCCATGTGCCGGAACGGCCGTTAGACAGCCCCTCTACTTCCCAAGAAATCATGACGACAACACTCAGCGGTGAACCCATCGCTCATAACGCCAAACGGCTCCTGTGGGCCGGTTTCCTTGCCATTCTGGCTGCCGGTATCGGCTTCGGTGTCCGGGGTGGCATTCTTGCCAACTGGGCTGCCGATTTCGGCTTCACGGGTGCCCAGTTGGGCTCGATCGGTGGAGCGGGTTTCACCGGCTTCTGCTTCGGGATCATCATCGGTGGCGTGATCGTGGACAAGATTGGTTACGGCAAGTTGGTCTTCGCCGCTTTCCTGTTCCACGTGGTTTCGGCATTGATCACCTTCGCCGCCCACAAGGGCCAGGCACAGGAGACAGCCTATACCTTCCTCTATTGGGGCACCTTCGTTTTCGCGTTGGCCAACGGCACGCTTGAGGCCGTCGCCAACCCGCTGGTGGCTACCCTTTTCCCGAACAATCGCACCCATTACCTGAACATCCTGCACGCTTCCTGGCCTGCAGGCATGGTGATCGGCGGCATCATTGGCTGGACTCTGGGCGGAGCCGGTGTCGACTGGAAAATCCAACTCGGGCTCTTCCTGATCCCCACCCTGCTCTACGGGTTCGCCTTCATGGGCCAGACCTTCCCGAAATCGGAAGCTGCCGCGAAAGGCCTCAAGGTCGGGCAGATGCTGAAGGAAGTGGGCATCCTCGGAACCGCCGTGGCCTCTTACATGCTGGTGCTGTTCTTCCAGAACGCGCTGCAACTACCAGATGCCGTCTCGTGGGCGATCGGTGGCGTGATCCTCGTGACGGTCGGAATCCTGACCCAGTTCTCGGTCGGGTCCGTTCTCCTCTTCGTGCTCTTTATCACGCACGCTCTGGTGGGCGCGGTTGAACTCGGAACCGACGGCTGGATCCAAAACATCACGGGCAACATCCTGACCCCGACGCAGGGCAAGATCCTCTTCGTGTTCACCTCTTCGCTGATGTTCGCGCTGCGTTTCTGCGCCCACTTCATCGAGAACAAGCTGAAGATCTCCCCGATCGGCTTGCTTTTGATTTGCGCAATCCTCGCGGTGATCGGTTTGAACATGGTGAGTGGCATCACCAGCTTTGGGATGGCGCTTCTCGCGCTCTCGGTTTACGCGCTGGGCAAGACCTTCTTCTGGCCGACCATGCTGGCGGTCATCGGCGACCGCTTCCCGAGCACCGGGGCGATCGCGATGTCGATCATGGGTGGTATCGGGATGATGTCCGCCGGTTTGCTCGGCGGCCCGGGCCTCGGCTACGCCAAGGACCGCTTCACGGTGGAGCACCTCCAGCAGACGAACCCGGCTCTCTACGAAGCCAACAAGGCGGCGAAGCCCGGCAAATTCCTCTTCCTCGAGCCAGTGACCGGCCTTGACGGCACCAAGCTTTCGGCCGCGCAGGAGGCGAAGCCGGAAGAGCGGACGCCGGAGCAGAAGGAACTCGCCGCCGCCAGCATCGTGGGTGACCGCAAGACACTGAAAGCCGACTCCTTCATCCCGGCGACCATGGCGGTGATCTACTTGCTGCTGCTGATCTTCTTCAAGGCGATCGGTGGCTACAAGGCGCTGAAGATCACCCCGGAGCAAGCCGCGGGCGGCGTGGAAGGCCCGGTGGCTTGATTGCCTGATCCGGTAGATTTGAATTCAGCGGCGTGGCCCCGGGGCCACGCCGCTTTTTTGTGGAGAAGGAGCACGCCTCCCGCTGGCGAAGGGACCGCGGGACGTATCCTTTTCATTTCTCCGCCGCGGGAGTTCCGCGCCGGGTGGAGCGATAAGGAGAGGGGACACTCTTGTCCCCGGTCCCCACGTCATCCCCGGCGACAAGAGTGTCGCCTCTCCTTATGGCTAGAGCATGAGGCGTGACGGGAGGAAAGAGGCGGGCTCTCCTGGTTTTGCCGGACTGTCCCAGGCAAACCTCTCGGAGAGGAGTCCCTGCCTTAGAAGAGGTCCGCGAGCCGCTTGGTATCAACGTTCTTCTCGCCCATGAGGACGAAGACCCATTCGTCATCGGCCCAGCGGGCGACGGACCATTTGCCGTGCTTGCCGATATGGGGCTCGCCCTTCTTCGGGAGCTTGCAGCGGACGTCGCAACGCTTGAAGGCGACGAGGTGGACCACGTCGTTCTCCTGCTTGAAGCAGACGAGGGCACCGCGCTTCCCATCGATCTTGAGTTCGCGGCAACCGAGGCCGGGAATGTCCTTGAGTCCCTTGGGCAGACAGGCATTCGGACAGGGCAGCTTG
>CAMLOZ010000316.1 GCA_946481625.1 uncultured Haloferula sp.
CGGTTCTTGAAACGATACACGCCCCCGCTCACCAGCGGACGATACCCGCCCTGGTTCCTCGGACCGAAGGTCACCTGCACGTCGGCATAGCGGTTCGGATTCGTGCCGCTCACCGCCACCGTCTTGATCGTGAGATCCGCCGCGGCGTCATACCACGTCTGGTTCACCGCAAGCGGCGCGTTGTCCCGGTTGTCATCGCCCGGATTGTTCATGTCCAGGACCTTGCTGTCGGAGGCCCGCCAGGAGGAAACGGCCATCACCGCCGCGCCGTTGTTGAAGTTCGCCTGCGCGATCGCATCACCCCGGACAGAGATCCAGTAGTTGAACTCGTAGTCCCGGCCGAACTTCAGCGCCAGCGTGCGGTTCAAAGCCGTGCCCCCGTCGTCCTGATACACCCGGTAGGTCCCGCTGCGCGTGATCGTCTGCACCGCCGTGTCCGGCAGCCAGCCGCAGAAGTTCTTAAAGTAGGCGTTGAAGGTGTTGTACTGGTTTGCACCCCAGGCATTGCCCATCGGATCGTTCGCATCGCCATACTCGCGGTGCTGCCGGTTCGGCGAAATCGGATTGCCGTCCGTGCTGTACCACGAGTTCGCATGCGGCAGCCAGAAGACGTGACCGTATTCGTGGACGAACAGCCGCACGTCGAAATTGCCGTTGCACCAGATGTTGCCGCCACCGCCCCATCCCGCCGCGCCGAACTGGCCGTAGCCTTCATGCGCGATCACGAAGCAGGAGTAGTCCCCGAGGTTATATCCCTGCGCCGCGGCCGCCGCCTTCGAATCATCCGCCCAACGGCCCCAGTCGTAACCGTTGCCCGTGTAGTACGCGGAGTTCTGTGGCAGTGTCATCACCGGCGTGATGTCCGCGCGGTTGATCCAGCTCTTCTGATACGAAATGCGCCGCATCCGAACATCCCAGCCGTCGGCACGCGTAACCGTGTCGTTGAAGGATGCCACCGTCGCCCACGCCGGGAACGGCTTGTCCGTCGGCTGCACCCGCATGATCAGGATGTTCTTCCCACCATGCGTAAGGCTTGTCGGCGGTTTGCCGATGTAGCCGGTCGATCCCGATACCCCGCTGTCGCCGATGCCCAGGATGCCGCTGCCGCCCGAGATGCTCTTCTTGTAAAGCGCCTGCAGGTCGTGGTTCGTCAGCGTGCGCTCGGTATTCTCCGCGCCCTGCTCGCCCGCCGTGATCGCCGATTCCACGTTCGTCACATGGGCCGGTTCGCAGGTGCCGTAGAGGTCGGTGCCGATCTGGAAAACCGTCTTGTCCTCCACCGCCACCACGCCGCTTGCTGGCTTCGCCACGGTCTCTTCGGAAACCGGGCAATACTCGTTCACCGTCGAGCCCTCGAGCTTCTCGCCCGGCTCCAGCGTGCGCACCGGGCTGTCCAGCACCGCCAGCTTGCCATCGATCGCCACGCCGTGCAGCGAGGCCCCGTTCACATACGGCGTCGCCGTGCGCGTGCCATAGCGGAAGGCCTCGTAGCTTTGTCCGTCGATGCGCGCATAGTCGAATACCGGCGCTCCTTCTCCGCCCTCCACGGGCGTGGTGTGCAGAGAATACAGGTCGCCATAGCCGTTCACGCGATCCTCCAACAAGGAATCGACCGCTTCTGGCAATTGCTCGCGCACCGCCAGGGGCACCGCATCCGCAAGCGCCCGGCGCGGGTCTTCCGATATCTGGGATTTCAGGAAATCACGCCGCACTGAAGCGAGCTTGATACCTTGATCCTCCATCTTCCCGCGTTCATCCACGGGAGCGGATAGATAACGATTCGTCCACTGCGCGAAGTTCGCCACGGCCGGCGCCGGATCGGATCTCCACCCGCTGCCGATCAGCTCGCGTTCCGGCACGACCGCGGCGACGGGCGGGCCTCCCGCGTCTCCGGCCATGGTGGGAACCGCGCTCTCACCGCGCTTCGCCAGTTTCTCAAACCGGCGTTCCTCGGCTCCTTGTTCCGGGTCATTCCGTTCCGCTGCAACGCGTTGCGTCCGGACTCCCGAGGCGTCCGCCGCCGCCGACCCCTCAGGAAACGGCTTCCACAGGAAGGCGATTCCGCAGACGCCCAGAAGCGTGGCGGAGGCAATGACAACCCGCCGGGGAGGAAGCGGACAATGGGATGTTGGTTCTAGCTTGGGTATTTTCATTGGGTTTTATCCCCCATATAGGGGATCTTCCATCCCAACCGAAATCCTGCGCGTATGGCCATCCCTAACAGCGACTACTGCAAACTTTTCAGGGATTGCTAAAGGATCTCACAAAGCATGCCATGGAATTTACATGTATATATGTGGAATCGATGCAAAATGCAGCCCTTGGGCCAGGAAGTTTTCCGCGTTGCAGGGACGACTCACCTCGTCACCTCGAGCCGCATGAACCGATGCGTATGCCCCGGGTCGGACACCAGATAGACATCCGTGACCTGCACGTTCCGGCTCGCGCCCGCACCCGACTCCGAAACCATCGTCCCGGGCAGCACCACCGAGAACGCCTCACCATTCACACTGCGCGCAAGCTCCGTCCATCCGCTCGTCAGGTTGTCCGCGGCCACCACCGACAAGGTGACGTCGCTCGCCGCGGTATTGCGCGTGAAGCTGATGCGGAGCTTGTCCGCGGGGATCGCGACCTGCGGGGAAGAAGAAGCATCCGCCACATTCGGATCCGTGCCCAAGGCATACTCCAACAGGTTCGACAGGCCGTCGAAGTCCCCATCCACCGCGTCGCCGGAAACGAGGGGGTTGTCGGCCTCTTCGCCGAAGTGCATCTCGCGCCAGACTTCCGTCGGCGTCATCGAGGAATTCGGCACGTAGTTCACGACCACCCCCGTGGCATTCTGCAGTAACGTGAAGACCCCGTGGTCCCCGGCAACACGCCCGCCCGCATCGCTGGAAACACTGCCCAGCGTGAAGTCGCCCGCTTTTCCCGAGCAACTCATCAGCGTCCACGAATGGGGCTGCGTCCAGAAGACGTCGCTGAAATCCACGCTGCTGCCGGTGTTGTTCATTACCAGATCCACCAGCGCACCCGCCGTCACCGTGACACTCCCCGCCGCCACGCGCCCCGAGGCCCCGGCCGCATCGCTGTTTGTCGGCAGCGTCCACTGCAAGCGCGAATCCGCCGCATAGCTCAGCGCACCCACGACCGTCTGCGTGCCCGCACCATTGCCCGGCATGTGCTTGCCGGTCGTCGCAAAGGTCACGCTGCCATTCGCCGTTCCCGTACCCGTGAGCGTCGCCCCGCCCGAAACCGTCACCGCACTGCCCGCCGCGAGCGAGCCGTTCAATCTCACCGTCCCCGCCGTGATCGCCGTGGAACCCGTGTAGGTATTCACTCCGCCCAGCACCAGCGTGCCCGCACCCGTCTTGCGCAGGTAGCTCGTGCCGCCGTTGGTCGCATTCGTCACCGTCCCGCTGAAGTTCAGCGTGCGCGCCGCGTTCACTTCGATCGCCGCATTGGCATCGCCGAATTTCACATGGGTAGCGCTGACCGTGGAGTCCGCGGTCACCAGCAGTTTGTCGGTCGCTTGGTCAAAACGCCACGAACCCCACGCCGGGCTCGCCGCCAGCGAACTCATCGTGCCACCCGCCAGCGTCACCGTGCCCACGCCGACATCCCCCGTCCCACCGCCATCTGCCACCAGCGTGCCGCCCGCATTCACCGTGATCGGCTTTTCCTGCGAGCCGTCCCACCCGAACAAGGCGTTCGCGCTCGCGCGCAAGGTCCCGCCGTTGTTCACGGTGATCCCGCTCACCTGGCTGAAGTTCCGGTTGTTCGCGGCATTCCCGGCCCGCGCATAGAGCGTGCCGGCATTCACCGTCACCGCTCCCGTGAAAGGATTCGAACCATACAGCGAGAGCGTGCCGGTATTGTTCTTCAACAACGTCCCGCCGCCTGAAATCGCGCCGCCGAGGATCTGATCGGCCGTGGTGTTGATGTTGAGCGTGCCGTTGATCACCACCGGTGCCGGAGTGTCGCCGTTGTTCAAGCGACCCCCGCCCTGCACCACCAGCGAGCCGCCGTTGATGATGATCTCGCCGACATACGAGTTGTTCGGATGCGTGAGCACGAGCGTGCCCCCGTTCTCCTTGATCAACATGCCCGAGATCGGGTTCGGGAACAGCGGCGCGGTGACCAGCGCATCGCCCGATGCCGGACTCGAGAGTGGCACCCCGAGCGTCAAGGTCGTGCCCGCTCCCACGTTGAAGACCCCCGCACTCACCCCGATGCGGATACCGCGGTTGCTGTCGTCGAAGGTCTGGTTCGAGTTGGTGAACAAGACACCGCGATTGAGCGTGAGCTGGTCCGCCCTGAACGACGCCGGATTCCCGCCGAGCCGCGCTTCCGAATCGATCGCCAGACCGCCGAAACGGCCGTCGCCTACCAGAGTCTTGCCGGTGAAGCTGCCGTTGCTCCCGCTCAAGGTCACCGTGTTGTTCACGTGCAGGAGCGAACCCGCGCCGCTCAAGTTCGCGGAGATCTGGATCGGTCCGTTCGCCGCGCGCACCATCGTCTGCGGTGCTTCCGCCTTGAGATTGCCGGCCAGCGTCCAGGTTCCGGAGCCCGCGTTCAAAAGCTCGCCATCGGTGCCGCGTAGCGTGAGATCGTTGATGGTGGTCGTGCTGTTGGAAGTCCCCTTCCACGTCAGGCTACCACCCGTGAGCTTCAGCGATTGTCCCGCAAAGGTCCGCGAAGTGCCGTCCGCCGGCGTGCGCAAGCGGAAGCCATAAGTCTCGTAGTGCTTCCCCGCGCCCGGCGCCAGCCCGTCGCTCCACAACCCCGCCGCTGCGAACGAAGCCTGGCCGAGAGGATCGTCGCCGGTCAGGTTCGCATTCACCGTTGCCTTGTTCGGGCCGAGCCTCGCATTCGCCGCCACCTGGTCGCGGCTCATTGCCACGTTGCTGATCCGCACCTCCGCATATTCAACGTTGGCGAGGTTGTCGCCCGCATAGGCGGAGCGACCCAACCACGCATTCACGTCCTGCAAGCCCGAGAGCGGA
>CAMLOZ010000317.1 GCA_946481625.1 uncultured Haloferula sp.
CACCAGCAGTGCGCGCGCGCGGGCCACCTCTTGCGGGGTCCAGCGCAGCGTCCGGCTACCGTAGAGCACCGGCACTTCCAGCGTGATCTTGCCCAAGTCCTCCCCGCCCGGTCCGAGAGCATTCAGCACGTGCTGGATCCGCAGGTTCGTCTCCTCATAGGCGGCTGCCGAACCGCTTGCCACGGAACCCAGCCGCCGTGGATCGGCCGATTGCGGCCTGCTGGCCTTGTCGCCGGGCAGGGCGTTGCCACTTGGCAATAACGGGTCCGGCGTCTTCGGCGCGGATGGCCCCGGCGGCATTGGCGGTGCCGGTTCCATGGCCGCTTCGGCCATCGAGGGGGCAACGCCGGCGGCAATCACCGGTTTGCTCAAATAGAGGCCGAAGAACACGGCGGACAACACCGTGCTCGTCACCAGCAACCACGGATAAGCCCGCTGGGTCGCTGCGGCAGGGCTGCGGCGGTTCTGCGCGGGAGCGGTATGGCTGTTCAGCGGCCCCAGTTCCAGCGTCTGGGGCGAAGATACCACCGGAGCCGTCTTTGCAGTGAGCGGGGCGACCTGTGTGGATGTGGGAAGCGGGCGCATGAGTTCAAGGATCCTGGTGCTCTGCCCGGGCATCGGCCGCAGGCTGCTTGTCGGTGGCGGGGGGGGCGAGGCGGGCATGAGTGATCACGGTCTGGTCGGAAACTCCGGGAAAAACCGTCAGCGTCAGCGTATCCCGTGTCAGCCGCAGGTGCTTGTACACCCCGCCGGTATCGCTCGTCGCCTGCACCCCGGGGACCACTTCCAGCGGTCCTCCCGCCGTCATCTGCCGTCCGATCCCGTCGGAGCGGTAGATCTTGAACGCCGACCAACTGTCGTCGTTCTCGGCGGAAGTCGAAATCCGGACCGTCACCCCGTCCGTCTCCACCCGCAGTGGCAGCGGCTTCATCGGGATGTCCACCACCTTCCCGGCTCCCGTGATCTTCACCTGCCGGTGAATCACATAGTCTCCCATCGTGCTGAATTCCCCGCCAGCCGCCGCTCCGGCACATGCCAGGAAGGCGCTCAGCAAGGCGACGATGGTGGTTCGGCGTTCCTTCATTCCCCGACGTCCCAGAGCGAGTCCGTGGTGCTACCGGAGGGATCGTAGCGGCTGCCAGACGTGCCACCGCTCGTGGTCGTCAGGTAAGGGGGCGAAACATTGACCCGCACGTAGAGCGTCGCATTTTCCGACGAGGTCGAGGTGGGGATGCTGCTCGGCCCGCCCGGCAGATAGGGCAGCAGGGCCGATTGCGTCAGCGAACTCACCGTCGCGGTGGGGTGGTCCGCCAGATAGGTTTTCTGCGCCGAGTAAACCAACCGCAGCGTCTCCGAGCCGGCACGGCCCAGTTTCCACGTCCGGGCCGATCCCGACACGCTCATCCCCACGCCCATCAGGGCGATCAGGATGCAGATCACCAGCGAAACCTCGAGGAGCGTGAAACCGCCGCACCGCGAGCTGGATGTGGACGTGGCCTTCATGGGACGAGTGGGTGTTATAATGTTTTGGAGCTGTTGAAAAGACGGAAATCCGAAGGATCTGCACGCTCTAGCTTTTGAAGAGTTCCAGTGCCTCCACCACGTTCTTGCGGAGTTCCTCGTTGGCCCACGCCATCTTGGCAACCTGGACGAGGCCGAAGATTCCTGCCGCCGTCATCGAGGCCCAGATCAGCCACCAGGTGACCGATTTCCCGTTCGGCGCGATCAAGGGCACGTACCACGCCTCGCGGTCCACCACCCGCGTGGTGAACATCTGGTTCGAGTTCCGCAAATTCTCGATCAACGTCCCCACCGCCTTGTCGTTGCGGAGGATGAACCGGTGCCGGAACTTCCGCCCGGGGCTGTCCGGGAGTTCCTCGGCGATCGTTCCCGCCGGGATGGATTCCGGCAGACGCAGCGTATAGACATGCGTTTCGTAAACGAAGCGCTCGCGCAGGTAGCGGTCGAGTCGGGTGAGTTGCATGGCCTTGAGAGGTTGGGGAATGTCAAATTCCGCTATTCATCATCTTCGGACCCATCAGGAAGATCGGCAGGAAGGTGCCCACGAAAACCGCCGCGATCAGCGCCACCGCCGCAAGCAGCACGACGAAGCCGATCGATGCCGTGAAGGCCGCCATGTAGTTCTCCGCGTCCTCCTCGTACATCTGCGCGAGCATTTCGAGCTGGTTGTCCAGCGAGGCGGATTTCTCGCCGATCGAGAGCATGTGCACGACCTGCGAGTCCACCGAGGTATACTTCGCGAATGCCGTGGAAAGCGGCACGCCGGAGTGCTCGTACTTGTCCGCCGCCTCGCGCAGCTCGTTGTAGAAGGGAGTGCCCTTCACGCTGTTCGCGGAAACCCGGATCGATTTCGCGAGGTTGATGCCGTTCGCGTGCAACAGCTTGATCGTCGCCAGGAAGGTCATCTGCCGCAGGCTCAGGATCAGGTTGCGCAGCAACCGCCACTTCGACATCGCCAGCCCCAGGATCAGGTTGCGCACCTTCTCCGAGCGCCAGATCGTGATCGCGATACCGATGATCGTCAGCACGACCACCGGCCAGATCGCCTGCGTGGTGTGGGAGACCTTGAACGAGATCGCCGTCATGCCGTCAGGCTTCGCGCCCACGCCCGAGAGCATCTCTTCCACCTGCGGTACGATCTTCACCTGCGAGACGATGAATGCGCAGATCAAGACCGAGATGATCACCGTCGGCATCAGCGTCGCCTTGCGGATCGCCTTGTTGAAGTGCAGTTCGCTCGTGAAACGCCCGGCCAGCGCCTTGAAGGCCTCGTTGAGCTGGCCGGCATCGCTACCCGCCTGGATCAGGCCGATCACCATGTCGCTGAAACGTCCCGTCCGCCGGAAAGCCTCGTGCACGCTCACCCCCGAATTGATGTCCTCCCGGATCTTGGTGAGCGTTTCCGCCATGACCTTGTCGTGCAGGCCCTGCGCATAGTACTTCAGCGCATCCGCCGTGTTGATCTGCGCGCGCAGCATCGAGGCCAGCCCCCGGAAAAGGCCGATCAGGGTCTTCTTGTTGAATTCCTTCGTCTTTCCCGCCTTCAGGAAACCGAAGGACGCCTGGGCCGGCTTTCCGGCGGCAGGCTTGGCGGCGTTGGCGGTGGCGGCGGCGCTACTCATCGGTGTATGTCATGTCGATGACCTTGGACACCGCTTCGATGTCCGTCTTGCCTTCCCGCAGCAGCCGCAGTCCGCTGCGGCGCAGGTTCGGCAGCTTGCCTTCTTCCTGGATCTTCACTTCCAGGTCGTAAGGCGAGATCTCGCCTTTCGAGAGCATGTCCGAGGTCTTCGGGGTGATGGGGATGATTTCGAGAATCGCGGTCCGGCCGCTGTAGCCGGAATTCCGGCACTCCGAGCAACCGCCCTGCTTCGCTTGGAAGACCGGGATCGTCGCCCAGGACTCGTCGAGGTTGAAGGTCCGGCGGTCGTGTTCGGAGATGCCTTGCTTGGGCTCCTTGCAGTAGGGGCACAGGATCTTCACCAGGCGCTGGGCGCACGCCGCCTTCAGCGTCTGCGCGATTTTCCAGCGCTCGATCCCGAGCTGTTCGAAGCGCTCGATGATCTGCGAGGCACGCGGGGTGTGAATCGTCGTGAGCACCTTGTGGCCCGTCACCGCCGCCTCGATCGCGAGTTCCGCCGATTCGAGGTCGCGGACCTCGCCCATCAGGATGATGTCCGGGTCGCTTCGCATGAAGGACGCGATCATCGGCTTGAATTCCTTCGGGCTCTTCAAGTCGCAGTGCGTGATCCCCGGGACTTCGTCTTCCACCGGGTTTTCCAGCGTCAGGATGTTCACGTCCGGCCGGTTCAGCTCGCGCAGGATCGCATTCAGCGTCGTCGATTTGCCCGAGCCCGTCGGACCGGACATTACGATGATTCCCGCCGGCACCTTCATCACCTTGCCGAGTTCGAACAGCGTCTCCTCGTCGAAGGCCAGCGTGCCCTTGCCCAGCGTCACGTTGATGTTGCTCTTGTCGAGCAGACGCATCGTGATGTGGTAGCCGCGGTAAGTACGATGCCGCTCGTAGCGGATGTCGATCGGACGGTGGAAATAGGAGATCGTGAAACGTCCCGAGATCCCCGGGGCCGTCGCCCGGATTTCCGTCGGCAGCTTCATCAGGTTCAGCAGGAAGGCGTCCAGTCGGTCCTTCAGCTTCATCGGGATCTCGACCTTCTGGCCGATATCCCCGTCCACGCGGTAGGCGTAGTAGAAAACTTCCTTCTCCACCTTGAAGTGGATGTCCGAGGCGCGCGTTTTCACCGCGTCCGCCATCACCGTCGCCACGAGCTGGGCCATCGGTTCGGTGTAGTCCGTCGTCACGTCGAAGTCGCGGATCCCCTCGTCGATGTCCTCGACGTCGATCGCCTCCAGCTCCGACCGGCTCGGGCCGGAGTTCGTGGCCACCGATTCGATCGCCCGCGCGATCTCGGATGCCAGCGTGACGATCTTGACGATCTCCAGGTCCGGGAAACGCGGTGCCAGGTACTCGTCCGGCAGCGGGCTCCAGGGATTCGCCACAGCCACCACCAGCTTGTCGCCGGTCACGCACAGCGGGCTGAAGAGCCCGCGCGTGAGGACCGTCGGGTCGCAATAGGTGTGCAGCGAACCGTCGCAGAATTCCGCGACTTTCGGGAAGAACGAGAGCCCGTTGATCTTCGCCACCGCGCCCATGAAGCAGTAGCGCGTCACGCGGTTTGCGACCTGATCGTGCGAAAGCTCGGAGTACTGGGGATCGTGGATCGCCAGCGCCCGCATGATCTGCCCGCTGATCAGCTCGTTGAAGGACATGCTGTCGTAATCGATCACAGCGCGAAGTGTTTGCGGGTGAGGAAGGCCCAGCTCTCGTAGTCCATCCGGACCGAAGTGACGAAGGGCTTGATGCCGAAGCGGCGGTCCACGGTTGCCAGGATCTCGTCGGCCATGATGCGGGCCGCCACCGGATTAAGGGCACCCGTGCCGATCGCATCCGTGTCCTCC
>CAMLOZ010000318.1 GCA_946481625.1 uncultured Haloferula sp.
GAAATATCGGGCAACTGGCCGGGGATTATCGCGTGGATGCTAGGACGTTTTGGCCTTGGCGTGGGGGTTGCCATTGTTTTCGGCTGGTTTACTGTGAGGGTCTATGGGGATCTCCAGCGACAAAACGACCGAGTCCTCGAGGCCTTCCGCCAGCAAACTTCCAGCAATGCGGAACACGTCCACGCGGTTCGCGAATTGGCAAAGCGGATCGAGGAGGCACATCGACGTGCTACCGAAGACTTGAAGTAGTTTTTGGGGGTGTCTTTGGGCGGACGAACATAGGCTGCTTTCATAAAGCTAGTAGCACTAGCGGATTGGAGCCAGCCCTGAATTTGCCCGTTCTGGTCGGGTTGACGGCCTTGGTATGATTCTGGTGCCCTTCATGAGACTCACCCTTGTTGGCCTCGCGCCCCTCCTCATCACCCTCTCAGCTTCTGAACTTCCGACCCAACTTCCGGAGGTGTCCGCATATCAAAGCGGATCCGGCTTCCGGCTCGATTGGACCACCATCGAGGGGCAAAGCTACCAGCTCCAGCGCTGGCCGGGATTCGGAGAGTGGCAGGGCATCGGAGAATCGACCGCGGGCACCGGCGAGGCCATGACTTATGCGGAGCCCATGAGCGGCCGTATGTTCTACCGCGTGCAAGTCAGCGACCAAAGGATCCGGGAAATTGCGGTATTGGGTGATTCGATCACTGAGCAAGGGAGTCTCAATCTGATCCATTTGGGTGCGGTGGGCTATTACGGGTGGGCACGAGTATTCAACGGCTCCCGATGGGACCTCCAGGCCAGCGGCAGCACCTTCAGGTTTGCGACGGGTGGGAAGCGGTCGGACGAGGTCAGCGCGCTCCATTTGGCCTCAGTGATCGATAGCGGTGCCGACGCGTGTGTCGTGGCTTACGGCACAAACGACGCGTATCAACTGCGGCCGGTCGCGACCTTCGTCGCACAGGCGGTTTCCGACTGGCTGGCCTTGCGGGCGGCAGGGATCGAACCGGTGGGAGTCACGGTGCTGCCGATGGGATCGGTGGGAGGGGCAAATGCGGAGCGGCAGGCGCGGGTGGCGGAATACAATGTGGCGTTGCGCGCGGCCGCGGCCGAGCACGATGTGATCCTGTGCGATTGGACCACGGTCCTTGAGGCCGTCCCGGGCAGCAACAACGGGGTCGGGCTGGATAGCTATTACATCAACAACGACAACCTCCATCCGAGACCGCTGGCGGCGTCGAAACTCGGACGGGTGCTGGCGGCCACGCTGGATGCGGGTTTCACCTTCGGGATTGATCCCTACCTGGCTCCGCGATGGCTGACGGAAAACACCGGGTTCGCAGGAAGCAATGGCCAGCCCGCGGGGCAGTGGCAAGCCTACGCCGCGTCGGGCGGAGCCATCACCGCCAAGGAATTGATTCCCTCGGATGACGGTAACTGGTGGCAGATCTCGATTAGCCCGGGGACATCGACCGGAAACTTCAATCTCATTTCCTTTGCCGCGACCGTGGGCGGCTCTCCGGCGGGCAAGCGCATCGAGGGAATCGCGGAGCTTCAGGTGGTCAGCGGAAGCGTGGACAACGTGACGTTGCAGGCGATCGGCTCGGGGGGGGCGGTAGCCATCGACTTGAGCGCCGGGCAACGCGCCGGCGACCAAATCACGACGGAGGACGGTATCGTGGTTTTGCGCACCCCCCCGGTGACCTTGGGCGCTGGCGTGACAAACGTGGTTCCGTCGATTTATTTCAATAGCTCCGAGATCTCAGCCGTTGTTAGAGTGCGTCGCTGCGGAATTTTGAACGTGGAGTAATTTGGCGGCGGACGGTTGGCGGGATTGCGGGTAGTTATCCCCCACCTACCCCCTCACAAACTCCAGCAGATCCCTGTTCAACTGCTCCTTGTGCGTGTCGGTGAGCCCGTGCGGGGCACCGGGGTAGATGACCAGCTTCGCATCCGGCACGAGTTTGGCGGACTCGAGCGCGCTGATTGCGATCGGCACGACCTGGTCGTCGTCGCCGTGCAGGATGAGGGTGGGCACGTCGAATTTCTTCAGGTCCTCGCGGAAGTCCGTTTCCGAAAACGCCTTGATGCACTCGAGCGTGTTGAGGTGACCGCCGGCCATGCCTTGCAGCCACCAGGCGTCGATCATCCCTTGCGAGACCGCCGCGCCGGGCCGGTTGAAGCCGAAGAAGGGGCCGGCGGGCACGTCCTTGTAGAACTTCGAGCGGTCCGCGAGCTGGGCCGCGCGGAAGCCGTCGAAGACCTCCATCGGGATGCCGTTCGGGTTGTCGTCTCGCTTCACCATCAGCGGCGGCACGGCGGAGATCAGCGCGGCTTTCGCCAGCCGCCCGGTTCCGTGGCGGCCGATGTAGCGCGCGACCTCCCCGCCGCCGGTGGAGAAGCCGATGAGGATCGCGTCCTTCAGGTCGAGGTGATCGAGCAGCTCCGCCAGATCGTCGGCGTAGGTATCCATTTCGTTGCCGTGGCCCGGTTGGCCGGAGCGGCCGTGGCCGCGGCGGTCGTGGGCGATGCAGCGGTAGCCTTGCCCGGCGAGGAAGATCATCTGCGATTCCCAGCTGTCGGCGGTCAGCGGCCAGCCGTGGCAGAAAACGAGCGGTTGCGCGGAGGCCTTGCCCCAGTCCTTGTAGTAGATGCTGGTGCCGTCCTTGGTGGTGATGGTGCTCATGATGATGAAGGGAAATGGTAGGAAGTTCAGCAGGGTCTTGGGAAGGAAAGCTTCCGCGTGACGGAAGAATCCCGCGCAGGGGTGGACCGTCCTTCTCCGCGGGTCGGCTATTTCCGCGGTCACACCCCGGCGGATTCCCCCAATCATGGCATGAAGGCGCGCACCGCCGCGCCTGCCTCACAGAACACCACCATGAATCCCTATCACAAGCTTTACACGCCCGAGGACAGCGCCGTCGTTTTCATCGACCACCAGCCGCAGATGACCTTCGGCGTGGCGAATATCGACCGCGCCACCCTGATCAACAACGTGACCCTGCTCGCGAAGGTCGCGAAGGAGTTCAACATCCCCGCCGTGCTCACCGCGGTGGAGACGGAATCCTTCAGCGGCTACATCTGGCCGCAGCTTCTCGATGTCTTCCCCGGCCAACCGGTCGTCGAGCGTACCTCGATGAACTCCTGGGATGACGAGGGCTTCCGCGAGGCGGTCCGCGCGACCGGCAAGAAGAACATCCTCATGACCGGCCTGTGGACGGAAGTCTGCGTGACCTGGCCGACCATCGAGATGCTCGGGGAAGGCTACAACATCTACGTGGTGGAGGATTGCTGCGGCGCGACCTCTCCAGCCGCGCACGAGGCCGCGCTCTCGCGCATGGTCCAGGCCGGCGCAGTGCGCGTCACCACCATCCCCGCGCTGCTCGAGTGGCAGCGGGATTGGGCGAAGCGCGAGCACTACGACAAGCTCATGGGCCTGATCAAGAACCAGGGCGGTGCGTACGGCGTGGGCGTCGAGTATGCCTACACCATGGTCCACAAGGCCCCGCAATCCGCGATCAAGCCGCAGGTCGTGCCGGCGGGGAAGGGGCATTGAGATATTTGATATAAGAAATTTGATATTTGATAACCGGGCGCTGCGCTCGGAAATGCTGATTTGCTTGCGCGCACCTGTCTTGGGCGGGTGTGGCGCAGGCCGCCTTGGACTCGGGCCGCCCTGCCGTCGCTTTCGCTGTGCCCCGCATCCTTCCGCTACTCTCATGCTCCGCCTCTCCGTTTGCCTCTCCTGCCTCTCTGTCGCGTCCGCGCGGGACTGGCAGATCAGCATCGAAGGCCACGCCCGCACGATGTATGAGAGCTACGGCAACATCGATTTCGGCTTCGGCGCGGTGCGGGATGACGACTGGATTCACCAGCGGGTTCAGCTCATGGCCCTGCTGGACCGCGGCGAGGCTTTCCGCTTCGCTGCGGAACTCACCTGGGGCGAGATGTCCGGGAAGGAATCCCCGCTGGCCCCGCCGGATGAAGATGAACCGGATCTCCTCCAGCTCTACGTGCAGGGTCGCATTCCCCTGGGAGGCGACACGCTGGAGATCCGCGCGGGCCGCCAGACGCTCTACTACGGATCCGGTAGATTGCTCGCCGCACGGGAGGGCGCGAACCAGCGGCTCTCCCACGATGCCCTGCTCCTTTCCTGGCAACGCGGCGAGGACGCGCGCGTCGATGCCTTCATCGCCTCGCCCGTGCAAGTGGGGCCGGAGGCTTTCGACAATTCCTCGCGCCCTCACGCGGTCCGGTTCTGGAGCATCTATGCCGTCACCCCGCTGCCATGGGGCCGGGATCATTTCGCCGATCTCTACTACATCGGCCTGCGAGATGGCGATGCGATCGGGTTCGGCAGCGAGATGCGCCACACCGTGGGCGCGCGCTTCTGGCGGGAGGAGGGCCCGTGGATCCACAATACCGAATTGATCGGGCAATTCGGCACCCTCGGCGAGCGCGACATTGCCGCCGGTGCCGCGAGCCTCGGCATCGGTCGCAAGCTCGGGCATCTCCCCTGGCAGCCCGTCCCGCAGCTTCGTGCCGATGCCATTTCCGGCGGCGACGACGGCCGCGGCTCGGTCCACACCTTCAACCCGCTCTTCCAGGCGAACAACTACTTCAACGAAGGCGGCTTCGTCTCGCCCTCGAATCTCTACAACCTCAACCCGCTCGTCACCCTTCACCCCTGCGACACGGTGGAGATCACGCTCGGCGTGAATTTCCAATGGCTCTTCAGCCGGGAGGATGCGATCTACGCGCCGCCGCTCCAGCCGGTCGTTCGCCCCGATTCCGGTGGCGACAGGTACATCGGCACCTCCTTCAATGCCTCCGTTTCGTGGGAGATGCGGAAGGACGTGGAGTGGTTCCTCGGCTACACCCACTTGCAGGCGGGAGACGCGCTCACGGCCATTGGTGGCAGGGACGTGGACTACCTGCAGGCGAGCTTCAGGCTGGGATTCTAACAGGTCCGGCCTGTCGCCCTGCACG
>CAMLOZ010000319.1 GCA_946481625.1 uncultured Haloferula sp.
CGTGATAGTCGTCGATCGCGGCCTGGGTGAACTCACCCTCGATGAAGGCCGAGAAGCCGTGCCAGTCCTTCGTCTTCAAACCCAGGCGCTCGCGCACCGTCAGGGCGTGGGAGGGATCGAAGCGGTCCACATCCGCGAATTCGTAGCGGGCGCGGATATCGATCGTCGGCTTGATCCACGGCGCTTCTTTCGCGGCCGCGATTTCAGGGGAGGCGACGGGCTCGCCCGCTTGGACGACAACGGTACTGGCGGCCAAGGCGAGCAGGGAGGCAACGGTGTATTGTTTCATGAGGTGGCCGCTGAAAAGCCGCTCGCCTGCCAAGCCATCGCGCAGACCCTATCGGGCGCGTGCGAATTGTGCACGTTTTCAATGAGTTCCATTCATCGGGTGAGGTAATGAGACTCATTCATTCCAATTGGCTTGTAGCATGAGCGCGACGCACCTCATCCGTCTTCCTCCGAAATGAAATCGACGAGATCCTTGCGCCCCTTCGCGAGGTCCGGGGGATTCAAGTAGAACATGTGCCCCGCCTCGTAGCGGGTGAAGACGATGTTCTTCCGCGCGGTCTCGGCCGGCAATTCCATCATGTGGGACAACGAGTAAGCGATGCCATCGGGCGGCGTGGCCAAGTCCGCGTGGCCACCCATCACCAGAATCCGCAGGTGGGGATTGTCGCGAATCGCCGTGGCCAGCCTGCCGGCCATATTCACGTAACCGTTGCCCGAACCCATCTTCCAAGGCTGAACCTTCCCGGTCAGGATCTCGTAAGGAGAGTCCTCTTTCCACCCGAGGTCGCTGCCCAGATAAGAAAGCATCGCGGTGGAGTAAGCGCCGAGCGCAAGCGAGAACGAAGGATCGTACTCCGGCAGCGGCGACGAGACGTCGGTGGACGGCCATGCCACGCGCGCGTCGAAGCGCCCGAGCACCTTGCCTTCCTTCCGCAGCAGTTCGCCGCGGAAACGGGTCGGGTCGATCCGCAACCCACATTCCAGGATGAGCGGCACCGGCAGCGAAGTGAGCGCGGATAGCTTCTCGGCCACCGCGTGTTTCTTCGCGGCGTCCAAAGTGTTCCCTGCATGGAGGATTTGGGAATACTCACCTGCGGCAAATTCCCGTGCCTGCTTTACGAGCGCGTCGCGATCTCCCTTCAGTTTGCCGTGGAAGTGGGCGACGGAAGTGAAGACGGGAAGGTAAACCTGGTATGCCAGATCGTTCCCTTGCGAGGGGCTCAGCGTCCGGAAATCGAGCAAGGAGGAAAGCAGCACCACCCCGTTGAGGGACATCCCGTAGCGAGATTGGAGTTGGGCGGCCAACCCTGCCACCCGGATTCCGCCGTAAGATTCCCCGAGCAGGTATTTCGGTGAATTCCAGCGCTCGTTCTCTGTCACCCAGCGCCGGATGAAATCGGCCAGCGACTCCACATCGCCCTCCACCCCATGGAATTCTTCCGGCTTCCCATCCTTCTCCACCCGGCTGTAACCCGTCGTCACGGGGTCCACGAAGACCAGGTCCGCAACATCGAGAATCGAGAATTCATTCGGCACGAGCTTGGCCGGAGGCACCGGCGCGGTCGTCCCGTCTCCCGGCAGATCCACCCGCTTGGGCCCCAGTGTGCCGAGGTGCAGCCAGACGGCGGAAGACCCCGGTCCCCCGTTGAAAGCGAAGAGGACCGGCCGCTTCGAGATATCGCCCGCATTCTTCTTCAGGTAGCTCACATGGAAAACGGAGGCCCGCGGCGTGCCGTCGTCCTTCTCCAGCACCAGCTTGGAGGTGGTCACCTGGTAGTCGATCTTCTTCCCGGCAATCGTCACCGACCCATCCTTGATGACCGGCTCGGATACTTTCTCCTCTTTCTTTTCATCCTTCGGTGGTGCCGGCTTGACCTCCGGAACCGGTTGGTCTTGGGCGGCGCAGAGACCGCAGAAAAGGGAAAGGAGAAGGAGTGTCGGGCGCATATGCTGGCAGAGCGTAGGGGGTCGGTTTGGCTTGTCCATGCGAAGAGCGGAACCGTCCCCACGCTTCGCTTGTGAAATGTACTTTTACTCTCGTCTCCGCCCTCATCAATGACGGCCCCTTGACATTTATCGATGTAATCCGTGCTCTTTTCGGTCAAGCGATGCGCTTTTATTGCATGTAACCTCTGAAATGCGCACAAAAAAACGCCGGTCCCCGAATGGCAGGACCAGCGTTTTGGAAAGAGCGGGCGAGCTTAGCGGCGGGTGCCGTTTTGCTGCGTGGAACCGGTATTCACCGGGAAAGAAATGGCAGAAGGAACTGACATGGCGCTGATTCGGTTCGAGGTCTTTTTCTAGTTGATTCGGGAGGAACGCTCCCAACGGGTGACGCGAAAGTAACCCGGAACCTCTTGCCATGCATTATGAAGACGGGAACCCGCCTTGCGATTTTGCGAAACCGGATGCCCCGCTCAGGCACCCGTGGATTTACGGTATTCGCCGGGGGTCATTCCGGTCTGCCTGCGAAAAAGATGGCTCAATCTCTCCGCGTGCTCGAACCCTAACAGGTCCGCGATGTGGGCCAGCGTGTAGTCGGTCTGCGACAGGAACTTCTGGATCCCGTCCACCAGCGTCTGGCTCAGCAACTGCCGCGGCGTCTTGCCTGTCGCCGACTTCACGCGCTGCTCCAGCAAGCGCCGCGACACGTGGCATTCGCGCGAGAGTTCCTCGATGCTCAGCATCCCGGGCTTCTGCTGCCGCAGCAGTTCCAGGAAGCGGCGCACCACCGGATCCTCGATCGCATCCAGTGCCGTCGATTGCCGGATCACCAGGCCCTTGGGCGGCACCAATCGCTCCAGCTTGAGTTGCTTCAGCTCCTTGCCCTCCATCAGTTCGGACAGCCAGGTGGCTGCCAGGAAGCCCATCCGGATGATGTCCGGGTCGATGCTCGAAAGAGGAATGCGCGAGGTGCTGGAGAACACCGGGTCGTTGTCCACGCCGAGCACCGCCAGATCTTCCGGCACCGCGATCTTCAGCTCGATCGCCGACTGCACCGCGCGGAAGGCCACCTCGTCCCAGCAACAGAAAAGAGCGCAGGGCTTCGGCAGGGAGGCGATGAAGGCTTCGTCGCCGCGTTGCAGCGTCTCGAAAGTCCGCGCCTTGCGCTCCGGCGTGTGATGGCAGAGCGGCTTGAGCCCGCGCGCGGCCAGGGCCTCGGTGAAGCCGATCTCGCGCTCGCGGGACACATTGGCGTCGCTGTAGCCGAGGAAGGCGAAATGCCGGTGACCTTTCTCGATGAAATGCTCCGCCGCCATGCGGCCCACCGCCCGGTGATCGCTGTCCACCATCAGGTGCTCGCCGGCGGGATCCTGCAAGGTGCTCTGGAGATCCACGACGGGAATCCCCTGCGCACGCAACGCCCGCGAATGCCTTTGGTCCGGGCTGGTGGTGATCACCCCGTCGCCCTTGAAGTCCGCCAGCCAGTCCGGTTCCGCCGCCGTCTTGCCACGGTATTCGAAGTGGATCTGCCAATCGTGCAGCCGTCCGAACCGCGCGATTCCGCGGATCAGGTTCCGCCCGTATTGGGTGGAAGTTTCAACGATGACCGCGACGTGGCGCACGGGGTATCCCTAGTTCACCGGTACCGGCGTGCCGAGGAAATTGCCCAGCAGCCTCAGTCCCGCTTGCTGGCTCTTCTCGGGGTGGAACTGCGTGCCCATCACCGCGCCCGCACGGATCGCACTCGCGAAGGTCTCGCCGTATTCGGTCCGCATCGCCACGATCGACGGATCGGCCGGAACGGGAAAGTAGGAGTGCACGAAGTAAAAGTAAGGAGCCTCTCCGAGACCGTTCCAGATGGCATCCCCTGGGTTCACCGGCAGCGCGGAGTTCCAGCCCATGTGGGGGATCTTGCGGCCGTCCTCGGTGAAGCGTTTCACGGTGCCGGGGAAAACCCCGAGACCTTCGACGCCGCCAGCTTCCTCGCTCTGCTCGAACAGGATTTGATAGCCGAGGCAGATGCCGAAGTAAGGTTTGCCCGCACGCGCCCAATCGCGCACCGGTTCGACCAGGCCGCGCTTCGCGAGTTCGCCCATGCAATCGCCGAAGGCACCCACGCCCGGCAGGATCAGGTGGCTCAGTCCCTCGAGTTCCGAAGGCTTCGAGACAAGCCGCGGCTCGATCCCCAGCGCGTGCACGGCATTGGCCACGCTGCGCAGGTTGCCCGCCCCGTAATCAATGATGCCCGTGGTCATGCCAAAATGGAAATTCGATGCTCCATGAAGAACCAAAAAACTCCGATATCGAAATCCAAGATCTCCTCTCGAATTTCTTCTATCATCCGTCTTATATCTTCTCTCACAGCGCTTCCTTCGTGCTGGGAATCCCCTTCACCCGCGGATCCTTCTCGCAGGCCTCCCGCAGGGCCCTCGCGAGCCCCTTGAAGATCGCCTCCGCGATGTGGTGCCCGTCGCGACCGTAGAGCAGTTCGACGTGGATGTTCGCACGCAGGTTCGAAGCGAGCGCGCGGCAGAATTCCTCGACCAGCGTGAAGGGGAAGTTCGGTGCCGAAGGTGTCGCCGGATCGGCCCGGAACTCGAGGTGCGGGCGGTTGCTCAGGTCCACCACCACGCGGGCCAGGGTTTCGTCCATCGGCAGATAGAAGCTGCCGTAGCGCTTGATTCCTTCCTTGGTTCCGAGCGCCTCGCGCATCGCGTCGCCGATCACGATCCCGGTGTCTTCCACCGTGTGATGGAAGTCCACCTCCAGATCGCCCTTGGCATCGAGATTCAGGTCGAACAGGCCGTGACGCGAGAACAGCGTCAGCATGTGGTCGAAGAAGGCGATTCCGGTGGCGATCTTCGACTCCCCGGACCCGTCGAGGTCGATGGAGAGTTCGATCTGCGTCTCGGCGGTCTTGCGGCTGCGTCGGGCGGTACGGTTGGACATGAAAAAAAAGGGAAGACTCAGGGCGCGGGCGTGGCCGGAGCCAGCTTGGCGAGCTCGTCGATGTAC
>CAMLOZ010000320.1 GCA_946481625.1 uncultured Haloferula sp.
ACAGCGCCGCGGGCGATCGCATGATCGTGCTCTTCACCGATGGCGAAAGCTACGACCTCGGCGACGGCAAGGACGTGGAGATCGCGAACAGCCTGAAAGCGAATGGCATCAAGGTCTACGACGTGCACGTGGCGGAAGGTGGAGCGCCCGACTCGGTGGGCGTGATCGCTTCGATCACCGGCGGGGAGGTTTTCAATGCGGGCGATCCGGCCGCGCTGAAAGCGATCTTCGCGAAGATCGATGAAATGCAGAAGGCGCCGCTCAAGCGGGTCACGCCCGACCCCATCGATTTCTTCGAGCCCTTCGCCCTCGCCGGCCTGACGATCGGAGGACTCTACCTGCTCACCCTTTTCGGACTGCGCCACACACCATGGTGACCACACCCCTGCTGCTGGCTCTTGCCGCACTCGTGCTTGCCACGGGCGCGGAGTGGATCCACGCGGGCCGGGTGCGGAGCGTGGCGGCTCTTGCTTTCGGCCCCGGCAAGAAACCCGGGCTCGCGGGACGGGCGGCTCCTTTCGTCCGGGTGATCGCCCTGGCGATGCTCGTTTGGGGGGCGGCCACCCTGCTGCTCCTGGAGCCGGTCGCGCATCGTTCGACGGTCAAGGAGGTCGAATCGAAGGAACGCCAGCACCTCCTGCTGGTGCTCGATGTCTCTCCCAGCATGCGCCTGCGCGATGCCGGACCGGGCGGCAAGGAAAGCCGCATGAACCGCGCCCGCGCGATCCTCGAGTCGATCATCGCCCGCACCGCCCACGACAAACTCCACACCACGGTGGTCGCGGTTTACAACGGCGCGAAGCCGGTCGTGGAGGAAACCCGGGATCTGGAGATCATCCACAACATCATGGACAATCTGATGATGAGCTACGCCTTCGAGCCCGGGAAAACCAAGCTGCTCGACGGCCTCGCCGAAGCCGCGGACATCGCCAAGGACTGGCCCCGCGGATCCGCCACGCTGGTCTTGATCAGCGATGGCGACTCGGTGCCCGCGGCCGGAATGCCGAAGATGCCCCCGTCCGTCGGCGGCGTGCTGGTCGCCGGGGTCGGCGATCCGCTGAAAGGCACCTTCATCGACGGCCACCACTCGCGTCAGGACGGCTCGACGCTACGCCAGATTGCAACACGCCTCGGCGGCGAGTATCACGATGGCAATGCCAGGCTGGTGCCCACGGCGATGCTCCAGCGGCTCGGGACGCTGGCCGTGGACGGCAACGCCCGGCTGCCCGGCCAGCGCGAACTCGCGATGCTTTTGACCGCATTGGGGGCATCCCTGCTCGCCGGCCTGCCCGTCCTGCTGCATTTCGCCGGCTCGCGCTGGCAGCCCGGCCCGAAGAAGGCAGCCGTTACAAAGATTTCCCGCTCCCCACAACTCACCGCTTCCATTCCCTGACAAATCTGTACAACTTCCGACTTAATCTACCGCCATGAAAATTCTCGTGCTCACCTTGTGGTGCCTGGTCCCGGTCGGCCTGCTGGCCTACCATTACGGTCCCGGCCAAGAGCAGATGGTGCTCGATGACACCGCCGCGCTCCTTGACGGGGCGAAGGCGAAGGCTTCCGCCGGCGACCTCGCCGGGGCCATCGACGGCTACGAAAACACCCTGGCCAAACTGCCGAAGGACAAGGTGGCCGAAGCCCGCCGGATCCGCTTGGAGCTGGCCAAGGCACGCATGGAAACCTCCCAGCTTCCCAAAGCACGCGAGGAACTGGCCGCGCTCGCCGACGAACTCGCCCAAGACCCGAACGCCCACGCCGGGCTGCGCGACGAAACCCTGGCCACGCTGGCTAGTTCCCGTTTTTACATGACCTACCTCATGAAGCTGGAAGGCCTGCCCGACAGCGAATGGGAGCCGGAAATCGAAGCCGCGCGCCAGGAGCAGAAGCTGCTGGTCCAGCGTGCCACCGAAGCCGGCGACAGCACCGCGGCGAAGAAACATGCGGATGATCTCGAAGCCTCGATCAAGCTCGCCCGCATGGAGCCGGAGGAACTCTACGGCCAGGCGATTCCGAAGCAGTGCAACTGTTGCTCGGGCAAGTGCGCCTCGAACAAGCCCGGCAAGAAGCCGAGCCAGAAGCCGAAGGACGGCCGCGGTGCCGGTGCCGGAGCGCCGTTGGATGGCGAGGGTTCCTGAGCGAGCCCCGCGATTTCGTGGCTGCGGTCCGGTCGCAGCCTGACCCCGGGTCCAGCGACCCACTCCTTTGTCGTGCCGATTTAACTTTTCTCTCCTGCCATGTACTCACGCGCCGCCCTCCTGGCTCTGGCCACTGTTTCCGCCTCGCTCCAAGCGCAAGTCGTCATCGGTGGCCAAACCGGCACCGCGATTTTTGAAGCCGCGGATGGCCCCGTCATGGAGATCTCGCAGGACGGGGCACCGCCGATGATGATACAGCCCGGCGGGCAGCCCGGACCGGGAGGCGGGGGCGAACTCGACTTCGAACGCCTGCGCCAGCTCATCGAGCAAAGCAAGAATCGGCCCGCGCCGACTCCGGCCCAGCAGATGGCTGGCGCGCTCCGCGAGCTGAAATTCGACCGGAGCACCGCAGGCATCCTCGCAACGCAGCTTGAAGAAGCCCGCGACAAGGAGCCGCCGGCAGAGCCCGTCATCGGACCGCTCATGCCCGATCAATTCATGGCGGACTTCCAGAAGCGCTCCGCCCGCTTCCGCCGCGATGTGGTCCTCGGGCGCTGGGATCGCGTCCGCGAGTTCCTTGCCACCCTGCCCAAGGAGAGCTCCGGGGAAGCCTACCAGATGATGGTGAGCAAGCTCGCCGCCCCGGCGCAGATCCAAGTGCCGCCGGAACTCATGGCCCAAGGTGCCAAGCCGCATACCCAAGCGCCCTTCCTTTCACCGTCCGACCTTCTGGGTCTCGCCGCCGCCTCACCGGTGCCACCGCAAAAGAAACAGATCCAGACGCTGGCAAGGTTGCTCACGAAGGACCCCCGCCCGCCGAAGGAATTTTTCGAGGCGCTGGACAAGGGCGTGCAGCACTTCGGCGGGAAGGAGCCCGCCGACCGGCGCCGCGCCGCGGAGTTCCTGATGGAGGCCGGCTTCGTGAAGGATGCCGGCGGCTTCCTCCCCGACCTCGCCGAAGCGCGGGAAAAGAAGAACTACTCCGCGCTGAACCTGATCGCGAGACACCGGGCCGAGCTCGCCATGCGCGACAAGCTCGCGGCGGGCAAGGACGCGCTGCCGCTCGCATGGGAGCTCTCCACCTCCTTCCTGACCGATACCGCCGCGCCGCCGCAGGAGCGGGCCGAAGCCTTGTCGCGGGCGCTTTCATTGATCCCGGAACTCGGCGGGGACACCGGCCGGCAATGGATCGAAAAGACTTTCAAAGATCCCAAGGGCGAGGGGCTCGAACTGCTCGCTTCACTCGGCACGCTGACCGCGCAAAGCCGGGAAAATCCCGATCCGACGCTGCGGCTCGAACAACTCCGGCTCCAGCATGCGGCGGTGAAGACCTTGCTCGCGGCGAAGGATGTCGATCCCGCATCGTGGTCCGGCGTCTTCACGCTCTACGCCCGCCAATGGAACTTCGAAGCCGGCGTGACCCGGCAGAAGGACATGAGCAACTCGCGGCGCATGGTCCAGCAGTTCGACGAGTGGGGGAACCTCTACTTCGCGCGACCGAATACCGGTTACCAAGGACCAGGCACGCGGCCCATCGGCTCGGGCGAGTTGCTGGAGTGCCGCCCGGAAGGAGCATGGCTTGATACGATCGAGGCCTCGACACGGAATGAATGCCAGCTCGGCGCGGCACGGCTTTTCCTCAAGGTGAAGGAACAGGAGAAGGTCCTGCCTCTGGTGAAAACCATCGCCGCATCGGATCGCGATGAAGCGAAGTCGCTGGTGCGCGAGATGATCCGGGTGTGGACCCAGAATCACAACCCGAACGAGGAACAGGACTATCGCTCGCGCTATTTTTACTTCTACGGATTCAACAACCAGTCCGGCTCGATTCCCTTGACCCGTTCGAAGCAGGAGCGGAATCTGGTCGAACTCGCTGCCCTGGTGAAGGGCATCCGCGAGTTGGATCTCGGTGAATCCTTCCATGCCGAACTGGCGGATGCGTTCATCTCGTGCCACAGCAAGGCCGAGGTCTGGCGGGTCGAAGCGGTGGAGTCGGTCTTCGGTGCCACCGACGTGCTGGATTCGACGACGCTGGCGACCTTGGTCGGCCGCATGCGGCTGAACCTTGCGGGTCTCTGGCCGAATCCGAAATTGCAGCAGGCTTACCAGACGAAGCGCAAGGACAAGGAGCTGCAGGAGCAGATCCTCGTGGGCTACCAGGCCGCGCAGGGAGTGTTGGCACGCGCGCTGGAGAAGAAACCGCAGCAGGCGTGGCGCCTCGATGAACAGATGGCTGCCCTGCGCTACGAGGAAAGCAACTACCGCAGTTCGCTGAACCCCGAGAACAACCACTCGCAGGTCAAACGCGAGTCCCTCGATGCTCTTGCCGCGGCGGCGAAGGGATATGCGGCGACCCTGCCGCTGGAGGACACGTCGAAGGAAAGCTCGGCGGTCTTCGAGACCTGGTTCTACGCCGCGCTCGGCTCCCCGACGCTGGAGGCGATGAAGAGCCATCACGTGGCGATTCCCGACGAGTATCCGAAGATCAAGGCCGCCCTCGCCGCCTTGCCGGAGGAATGCCGCGAACGTCACCTGAAAGCCTTCGCCACGACGCTGAACACGCGCCTCGCGAACGTGTCGCCGGATCTGAAGCTCCGCTACCTCGAAGGAGCCGCCGCGGTGGCCGGCGAACAGGAAGCGCTCTCCGACGCCAACGACGTGCTCGCCTACTACCGCGACTTGAATACGGAGATCGAGCTCCATGCCGAGGTGGACGGTGCCGCCGAGGTCGGCACCGGCTCGCCTTTCGGCCTGCGCGTGAATCTCCGTCATACCCGCGAGATCGAGCGCGAATCGGGCGGCTTCCAGAAGTACCTCC
>CAMLOZ010000321.1 GCA_946481625.1 uncultured Haloferula sp.
ATACACGAATCCGTGATCGATTGGCCGCGGACCAATTGATCCAAGGGCTTCGGGAAGGACTGGTTGCCCGCCACGAGATTGCTTTCCAGCATCGCCCCGGTGATCGAGCGGTCGCCCGCGGCACGTTGGCGGACGATCTCGCGGAAGACTTCCGGCATCCTGGCACAGTCCTTGCCGCAATTCGCGTGCGAGGCATCCACGATCAGCGAAGGCGCGAGCTTCGCCGCCTCGAGCGCGGCGCGGGCGGCTGAAATACTGGCTTCATCGTAGTTCGGTCCGTGGTCGCCGCCGCGCAGGATCACGTGGCAATCCGGATTCCCCGTTGTAGTGACGGACGAGGCGATGCCTTCCTCCGAAACCCCGAGAAAAGTCTGCGGCTGCGAGGCCGCCCTCACGGCATTGATCGCCGCCACCAGATCTCCCGAGGTGGTGTTCTTGAAACCGACGGGCATGGAAAGGCCCGACGCCATCTGCCGGTGCGTCTGGCTCTCCGCGGTGCGTGCGCCGATGGCCGACCAGGAGATGAGATCCGCGATGTACTGCGGTGTGATCGGGTCCAGCAGCTCGGTGGCCGTCGGAAGCCCCAGGTCGATCACGCCGCGCAGGAACAGCCGCGCCCGCCGCAGGCCCTCCGGGATGTCGTCGGTTCCGTCGAGATGAGGGTCCATGATCAGGCCTTTCCAGCCGACCGTCGTGCGCGGCTTCTCGAAATAAACCCGCATCACGATGTAGAGTTTGTCCCGCAGGCGCTCCGCCAACGCGGCCAGGCGGTGGGCATACTCGATCCCCGCCTCCGTGTCGTGGATCGAACAAGGACCGACGATTACCAGAAAGCGCGGGTCCGTGCCTCCGAGCAGCGAACGCAGGTTCACGCGCGACTGCGAAACGAACTCCGCCCGCTCCTCCCCGCGCGGGATCTCCGCCTGCAAGCGCGCCGGCGAAGGCAAAGGGACATTGCGGGCAATGTGGAGGTCGGTGACACGGGCGGACATGCCTCAAGCGTAGGCCCACCCCGCCAACAGTGCCAAGTGCCAATCCTTCCGTCTCCTTCAAGAATTGAACGACAGGGGATCCCGGCCGAAGCCCCGTGAACTCTCAGCTCTTCACCACCCTTTCGAAGTGATGAACGCGTTCACCAGTCCGGCGACAAAATGGTTCCCGGCAGAGCTCAAGTGAATCCCGTCCGAGAAACTCATTCTGAATTGGAGCGGGATGTAGCCCGGACCCATTTACATCTGCGAGGCCCCCGGAAAAGCCTGCGCCGATGACTCCCAGCTCGACTCCAGCGCGGGATCACCTCGGATCCACAGCAATTCCGGCACCAAGGGATCTGTAAGCATTCCCAGCTCCTTCGCTGTCCGCTGGGTGTCCATCAAGGCCATCAGATCCAGGTGACGATCAGGATAGTTCTGCCGCACCCAAGGCAGGTAGTCGACATAGCAGTTGTTCCAGTTGAAAGACCCCGGCCCGCGGTCAGCATTGCTCCCGGACGGAGGACACAGGATCACGAAGCGCGGGTTGATCTCCGTCATCTGCTCGAGCAAGCGGAGCGTGTTGGGAATCGTGATACCGGTTGCTGAATAAAGCGGAAAGTCGTTCGCCGAAGCCTCCAGAACCCACACCGAATCATCATAGGAAGTACGGGATTTCCATGTCAGCGGCCAAGGGCCTCCGGCATGCTGGAAATCGAAGTACCATCCCTTCTCCACCTTGGGATTGCCTTGGGCATCGCCTCCCAAGTCGAGGGTCTCGCTGCTGGAGATCAATTCCTTCACCTCGAAGCTGTCCGGCAAGACATTGGCCGCCCAGTACACCCGACGCTCGATGATCCCCGGCGGCAGAAGCGGGCTGGAGAAGTCCCAGCGCGCCGCACCATCCAGCACCGAAAGCTGCGAAGGATAATTCGGATCGCTGCTGATGAAGGTCACCCGATCTCCGGCTTGGAAACCATGTCCCGGACAAGTGATCCTCCTCGAGAAGTTCACATGATCGGTAGTAAAGGCCCGCGTGTCATGCTTCGCCAAGCCTTTGAACTTCCTGCCCTCGAAGACTTCGATCCGTTCCGGTTCTGAAACCGTTTTCGGGCAGGACTTCCACCACCCGCGGAAAGGCTCCCACTGCGTCCGATCCGCCACATGTCTCACCCAACTCATCCGCACGATTCCCGGTGCGACATAGGCACCGGTTTGCGGGTATTGAAGCTCCACGCCCCGTGCCCGGTTCACCATCGTCGGGCTCGCTGTCCCCCCGATTGCTTGGGTGAAGACATGCCGCCCGCTGCTCGTCGCCAGCACGCTCGTCCAAGTGCCCGCGACGCTAATGCTGTCTCCGATCACATGAATTCTGGGCGACCCTGCCTCGCGCAGCCTGAAAAAAACCTTCTCCTCGTCAGCGGGATAGGAAAAGCGGAAGCCACCCGCCACTGGCCTTTCGAGATTGCGGCTATCCAGCAAGCCCCACTCTCGTAGGTCACGACTTGTCTCCAGAATCCAGCGCTCCGAAGGATCGCTCCATTCGAGCGACACCATCGCAGAGGGCGCAGGCTTCAACAAAAGCTCCGGACCACCGATAGCGGCAGAGGGCAGGAGCAGGGAGAACAAGACGGCATGGCCGGGCTGCAATGAAGCGAAGGATATGATAGACCGAAGAGAGTTCATTCCAGCCCGGCATCTCAAGAGATAAATTCCATCGCTTCAACCGGACAGGGCCTCTTCTCCCGCCAATCGGATTTGGCTCTCACCTCGGCAAACATGCCAAGTTTCAATCGGCCCCGCCCGCCGCCCACGATCGCCTTTACAAAAACCGTTTCGGTCGCCTCTGGTCTGCCACATCCGACCATGTTACCGCCCCCCTCCGCTCATGCCAGGGGATGCCACGCAAAGGAAATCACTGCCAGACTGGATGCGCCGCCGCTTCAGTGATGGTCAGCGCTTCCTTGTTCTCTGCCTGTTGACCGGTCTCGCCTGTGGCCTGGCCGCTGTCGCCTTCCACTGGTCGATCCACCACCTCTTCGATTGGTTGTGGTCTTTCGCCACGTCCCGACCGCCGCTCCAGTCCGCCACGATCCTCCTGGCAGCCCCCACTCTTGCGGGGCTGCTGGTCGGCATCGTTGTCCGGAATTTCGCTCCCGCAGCGGCCGGCAGCGGCATCCCTCAGACCAAGGCCGCCTACTACAACCGCGGCGGCAAGATTTCCAGCCGCGCCGGCATCTGGCGATTCATCCTCGGATCCCTCTATGTCGGGCTCGGCAACAGCCTCGGGCGGGAGGGGCCCACCGTGCACATCAGTGCGGCCATCTCCTCACGCATCGGCCGCTGGGCCTTCCGCGACGCCTCCCGGGTGCAATCGATGCTCCCCGTCGGTATGGCTGCGGGCATCGCCGCCGCATTCAATGCCCCCCTCTCCGCGCTCACTTTCGTATTCGAGGAACTCCTGGACAACTTTTCGATGCGGGCGCTCGGGGGCATGGTCGTGGCAGTCGTCGTGGCGGCCGCCGTCTCCCGTACCATCTTGGGGGAGGAGCCGGTGCTCACCGCCCGCATTGCGCAGGATTTCCAGACTTCCGCGTGGATGCTGATCGCGATTCCACTCGGCCTTGCCGCAGGCCTTGTCGGGCACTTCTTCGTCCGCTGCACCATCCGCCTCAGGGGTTGGTTCAAGGGCATGGGCAAGCCCGTCGCCTGGCTTTCTCCGGCAGCGGGCGGCCTGGCCTGCGGCATCCTCGCCCTCTCCGCATTCTACCTTACCGGTAGCTTGGGGGATGCTCGGAACTCCGTCTTCAGCATCGGTTACGAAAGCTTGGAGGCGGCATTCGAGAACAAGCTCGCCGTAACCGTTCTCGCCATCCTGCTGGTGGCGAAGTTTGCCGCAGTCGTCATCAACTACGCATCCGGTGGCTCCGGAGGCCTCTTTTCTCCCGTTCTCTTCCTAGGCGGCATGCTCGGGGCATTGGTCGGCATCGCTTTCGTGGATATGCAGCATAGCCTGCCTTGGATCCCCCCGTTCCCCGGGGATTCCCGGGTCGTCGGTGCCTGCGTTCTGCTGGGTATGGGCGCCATGTTCGCCGCGGTCGTTCGTTGCCCTTTCACCTCGCTCATCATCATCTTCGAGATGACGGGGAATTATTCCCTGATCCTGCCCCTCATGGCCGGCAATATGCTCGCATGGCAGATCGCGCGACGCCTGCAGCCTGTTGGCATCTATGACGCCTTGCTTCTCCAGGACGGCATTTCCCTCCGCAAGCTCCCGGCGTACCGCGGGGCGCAGGACTACCGCAAGCTCCCGGTGCAGGTCATCATGACCCACGATGTCACCGTGCTCCGGGACAGCGAACCTCCCGCCGCAGCGCTGAAGCGCACAAGCAGCGACGGACAGATCTTCCGCACCTACCCCGTCCTCGATATCGAAGGCCATCTGGCGGCGGTGATCTCCAGGCGCGACCTCGAATCCCACCCGGAAGCCCCGGAGATAGCTTCCATCAAGAGGGATCGCCAGCTTGTCTCAGTGACCACCGAGACTCCCATCCGCGATGCCGCTCAATCCATGATCCTCCATCAGGTGCGTCAAGTCCCCGTCGTCAGCCCTGCCGACTCCCGCAAGCTTGTCGGCTGGCTTACTTTGAATGACATCGCCCGCCAGCAGAACGCCGTGGAGGGCTAGCCTGCTTGGCGCATCCACATCATCGCACCCGCCATGGCCGCCATCCCCAGATCCTCCACCAGCGCCACCGTGGAGAGCGGCACGTGCAGTATGGTTCCCATGCAGGCACATTCCAGGTCCAGGCCTTTCCTCAGCGCCACGAAGACGCCGCCCGCGCCGAATAGCATCGGGATCACCGTCGCCGGATAGATCAGATCCGGCCTCCACCTCGCCAGGTAGGCCAAGCCGAAGGCCAACTCCAGAAACGGATAAACATACCCGTAAGGACGCACCCGCTTGGCCAGCAGGTCATAC